>CAMAKT010000183.1 GCA_945836135.1 uncultured Clostridia bacterium
TATCACAAAGTGGTGTTCTCTTTTCATTTAATCCGAATAAAATTTTACGCTAGCTTATCTGCCATCTCTGTCAGTCACTTATTATAAACGTGTACTACACGATGCACACTAAAAAAGCGTTTCCTTCCAAATTTACAAAGGAAACGCTTTTCGATACATTACAATTGCTAATTCATTATAATTGTTAAGTCCTTCTATCTGCTCCCGATAGTGGCAATATCAACCGGGCTCATATCCTGTTCATCCTGATTTTCAAGGCTGGTGATAAGTGCATGTGCCGTGTCAAGCGAGGTAAGAACGTTGACACCTGTCTCAATGGCATGACGGCGGATTAAGAAACCATCATGGCTGTGCTCCACACCGCTTGACGGGCTGTCGATTACAAGGTCAATCTTGTGCTCTAAGATAAGGTCAAGAAGAGTCGGAGCCTCCTGCTCAAGCTTATTGACCTTGATGGCATGTACGCCCTTGTCATTAAGGAACTTTGCCGTTCCGCGGGTTGCATATATGCGGTAACCTAATTTTTCAAAGCGCTGTGCAATATCAACCACATCCTCCTTATCCTCATCCTTGACGGTGATGATAATCTGCTTATGCTTAGGAAGGTTGACACCTGCTCCCTGGAACGCCTTGTAAAGAGCCTCATTGAACTGCTTGGCAATACCAAGGCACTCACCTGTTGACTTCATCTCAGGTCCTAAGCTTACATCTGCACCTCTGATTTTTTCAAAGGAGAATACCGGCATCTTGATGGCAATGTAATCTGCCTTAGCCTGCAGCCCCGGTGTATATCCCATGCTCTTAATGGTATGACCTGTGATAACTCTTGTTGCCAGCTTCACAATAGGAATGCCTGTAACCTTACTGATATATGGCACTGTACGTGAGGAACGAGGGTTGACCTCGATTACATATACCTCGTCATGACTTACAATGAACTGGATATTGATAAGTCCCTTGACATGCAGGGAACGTGCAAGCCTTCTTGTATATTCTTCAAGAGTGGCAATAACCTTGTCATTAAGGCTCTGTGCCGGATATACAGAAATCGAGTCTCCGGAGTGGATTCCTGCTCTCTCGATATGCTCCATAATTCCCGGGATGAGAATATCCTCGCCGTCGCATACGGCATCTACCTCAATCTCCTTGCCCACAAGGTATTTATCCACAAGTACAGGATGCTCCTGAACCTGTCTGTTGATAATGTTCATGAACTCAATTACATCTTTGTCGGAAATGGCAATCTGCATTCCCTGTCCGCCAAGTACATAGGACGGTCTTACAAGTACCGGATAGCCCAGGTCATTGGCTGCAGCCAGCGCCTCCTCCACGGTGAATACTGTATGTCCCTTCGGTCTTGGAATCTCGCACTTCTCAAGTATTGCATCAAAGAGTTCCCTGTCCTCGGCTGCATCCACATCCTCTGCGCTTGTTCCGAGAATCGGCACTCCCATTTCCATAAGGCTCTTGGTAAGCTTGATTGCCGTCTGTCCGCCGAACTGTACAACCGCACCATCCGGTTTTTCAAGCTCTACAATGTTCTCAACATCCTCCGGTGTAAGCGGTTCAAAATACAGCTTGTCTGCAATATCGAAATCCGTACTTACAGTCTCAGGATTGTTGTTTACAATGATTGTCTCATATCCCTCTTCCTTGAAAGCCCATGTGCTGTGAACCGAGCAGTAGTCAAACTCAATACCCTGTCCTATTCTTATAGGACCTGAACCAAGCACAAGCACCTTCTTCTCAGGATGTGTCTTGATAACCTCATTCTCGCTCTTAAAGCATGAGTAATAATAAGGTGTTGTAGCCTCGAACTCTGCAGCACAGGTATCTACCATCTTGAAAGCTGCATGAATATTATACTCGTCGCGAAGAGCCTTGATTTCCTTGGTTGTCTTACCCGTAAGTCTGGCAATTACGCTGTCAGGGAACTCAATGCGCTTAGCCTCTAAGAGAAGTTCCCTGGTAAGTGGCTGGGTCTTAAGGGTCTGTTCCATCTCCACAAGTATGGCAATCTTGTCAATGAACCACACATCAATCATTGTGATTTCATGTATTTTATCGTAGCTTATTCCTCTTCTGACAGCCTCCGCAATGACATATATTCTTCTGTCATCCACTCTGTGAAGCATCTCTATGATGTCCTCATCAGTGCATGAAGAATAGTCCTCATTAATCAGGCAGTCAACATGCTGCTCAAGGGAACGGATTGCCTTCATGAGTGCACCTTCAAAATTGGTGCAGATACTCATTACCTCGCCTGTGGCCTTCATCTGTGTGGTGAGCTTTCTTGAAGCATGGATGAATTTATCAAAAGGCAGTCTCGGTATCTTGACTACACAGTAGTCAAGAGCCGGCTCAAAGCTGGCGTAGGTCTTGCCTGTAATGGCATTCTTAATCTCATCAAGTGTATAGCCCAAAGCAATCTTCGCAGCAACCTTGGCAATCGGATAACCTGTAGCCTTGGATGCCAGCGCGGAAGAACGGCTTACTCTCGGGTTAACCTCAATTACACAATACTCAAAGCTGGTCGGATGAAGTGCAAACTGTACGTTACATCCACCGGTAATCTGAAGCTCATTAATTATATTGAGAGCAGATGAACGGAGCATCTGGTACTCTTTGTCTGACAAAGTCTGGCTAGGTGCAACAACGATACTGTCGCCTGTATGGACACCTACCGGATCGAGGTTCTCCATATTACATACGGTGATGCAGTTGCCTGCGCCATCCCTCATTACCTCGTACTCAATTTCCTTCCAGCCTGCGATGCAGCGCTCAACAAGAACCTGCCCTACACGGGAAAGTCTGAGTCCGTTAGAAAGAATATCTACCAGTTCTTCCTCATTGTGAGCTATACCACCGCCGCTTCCGCCCAGTGTATATGCAGGGCGAAGAACAACAGGATATCCTATTTTATTAGTAAATTCAATTCCGTCCTCAACATTCTCAACAACCAGTGACGGAGCACATGGCTCCCCAATCTTCTCCATGGTTGTCTTAAATTCCAGTCTGTCCTCAGCCTTCTTGATGGTCATGGAGGTTGTACCGATAAGCCTTACATTGTGCTCCTCTAAGAAGCCTGTCTCGGCAATCTCCATGGCAAGATTAAGTCCTGCCTGTCCACCAAGGGTAGGAAGTATGCTGTCCGGTTTTTCTTTAATAATAATCTGCTCAAGAGACTTGACGGTGAGAGGCTCAATATATACCTCATCAGCAATGTCCTTATCCGTCATAATGGTAGCCGGGTTGGAGTTAACTAAAACAACCTCTATTCCCTCCTCCTTGAGAGAACGGCAAGCCTGTGTACCGGCATAGTCAAATTCAGCTGCCTGTCCGATGACAATAGGTCCCGAACCAATAACCAAAACCTTCTTAATATCAGTATTTCTAGGCATTACTTAACACCTCCCATCATCTCAATGAATCTGTCAAACAAAAATCCCGTGTCAAGCGGTCCTGCACATGCCTCCGGATGGAACTGTACAGTATACACATTCTTCTTAAGATAAGAAAGGCCCTCATTGGTACCGTCATTGACATTGCAGAAGCTTGGCTTGGCAAGCTCAGGTGGGATTGTACTCTCGTCAACCACATATCCGTGGTTCTGACTGGAAATATATACTCTTCCGGTCTGCAAATCCTTCACAGGATGGTTCGCACCTCTGTGTCCGTACTTCATCTTGTGGGTATCCGCACCAGTAGCAAGAGCCATAAGCTGATGGCCAAGACAGATGGCAAATATCGGCACTCCCGATTCATAAAGCTTACGCACCTCATCAATAATCGTACCACAGTCCTTCGGGTCTCCCGGACCATTGGAAAGCATAATGCCGTCCGGCTTGTCCGCCAATATCTCCTCTGCCGTAGTTCTTGCAGGATATATGGTAACCTGACAGCCTCTCTTGTTAAGGCTTCTGGCAATATTTCTCTTAGCACCGAAATCCATAAGAGCAACCTTGTAGCCGTCCCCCTCAAGTACTTCCTTCTCGGTGCAGGTAACCTTATCTACCACATTGCCTGTCCTGTATGCCTTAATCTTAGGCATAAGTTCTTCGATATTATAATTTTCATTGGTAGTAATGACGCCGTTCATGGTGCCCTTTTCACGGAGAATTTTGGTGAGAGCTCTTGTATCAATACCGGCAATACCCGGTATATCATTTTTTTCAAGGAAATTCTGGATGGTATCTTCACTTCTGAAATTACTAGGGAGTCTTGATAATTCCCTGACAATAAAACCGTCCGGCCACGGTCTGGCAGATTCCATATCTGCACGACATATTCCATAATTACCAATCAGCGGATAAGTCATCACCACCGCCTGTCCGGCATACGAAGGGTCTGTAAGCACCTCCAGGTACCCGGTCATTGAGGTATTAAATACAATCTCGCTGATAACTTCCCTTGTAGAACCGATACTTGTTCCTTCAAATACATTTCCGTCTTCAAGAATCAGAAAAGCTTTCATTGTACCACCTATAGTCCTTTCCAGTGTATTTGTGTATCCTACGGAAAACCGTATATTAATTCAAAAAACATGGTATATCAATGTATAAAATGCATAAAAATACCATTTTTCTTAAATTTTCTCAAAAAAAAAGACAGCTATACAGGTACATCTCACTGTGTACCTCTGTGTCTTTTCTCTAAGTTGAAAAAAGTTTACCACAAACTGTCTTCTAATGCAAGTATTAAATTAAGAAATCGAAAACTCTTAATAAAAATAATCTCAGGAGCGGAAAACCTTAATAAGCAAAAGTTTTCCTTCACTTACTGTCACCTCTGCAGTACTTCCCGGTAAAACCTCATTGCTGATGCCATATTGGTATTCGCAATCTATTTGACCATTTTTCAGGGGATACTTTGCATTCCTTATGTCTATTCCCTTTGCCGTGCCTGTAATGTTAAGCAATGAAAAGAATGCATAGGAATCCTCAATGAATGCCGGTCTGTCCGAAACAATCTGCATCTCTGAATAGTCATCAATAATAGTTCCCTTTTTTCCGAGGGAATCTAAGAACAACAGAATGGAAACATTTCCAAGGGTATGGTCCAGTCGGGCACCAATGACACCAATGAGGAGGAACTCATCATACCCCCTCTTCAGTGCTTCTTTTACGGCATACACCGTGTCCGTGTCATCCTTTTCACAGGGAAGGACAATGGTCTCCACCTCAAGCCGTGGATTACAGTGGGAGTCAAAATCTCCCACTATCAGTCCCGGCTTAACCTTAAGTTCATAAAGGTGTTTTAATCCACTGTCACAGAAAATAAAGTAATCATCCTCACGTAAATAACAGCCTATTGAATTATAATCAGAAATGTCAGCTCCGCCTACTATTACACAACGTCCCATTCTCTCACCTGCTGCAATTAAAAAGCTTATTTTTTCCTAAACTGATGTCTATGAATTGCTCCGCTGCTGTACAGCTCCCGCAATTCTATCATAGTATGATGCTAGGGTCAAAAGGTCAAAATGCCGTTCATGCTTGCATGATAAGGCAT
>CAMAKT010000184.1 GCA_945836135.1 uncultured Clostridia bacterium
TAATTATATACCGCCTTATATGGTATATATGTACAAGAAATACCATTATAATTTAGTATATAAGCATAAAAGGAAAAGGAATATTACATGAACACACTTTTTATCAGGCAGCGCCTTACACAGATACGATGTGATAAAAGAATATCCGAATATAAAATGAGCTACGATATGGGACACAGCAAAAGCTACATTCAGAATATTACTTCCAGCAAGTCGCTCCCATCGCTTACAGAATTCCTTTATATGTGCGACTACCTAGGCGTGACGCCTAAGGAATTCTTCGATGAAGGAATAGTTCATCCTGATAAAGTGCATACTCTTACGGAAATTGCATCTTCTCTCACTGAAGAAGACCTTGACGCCCTCATTGCGGTAGCAAATCGTTTCAGCGAACTTCATAAACAGAAAGAAAAAAAAACTTCCAAAAAACTGATTTTGGAAGTTCTTTTCTTATATTCTTATATATTCTCAATCTGCCAATCAATCGGCTCCACTCCGTGGGATTTCAAGAACTCATTTGCCTGACTGAAATGCCTGCACCCAAAGAAGCCTCTGTATGCCGACAAAGGGCTCGGGTGCGGTGCCTTGAGTATCAGATGCTTAGGATTGGTGAGCATCGGTATCTTGCTCTGGGCCGGTCTGCCCCATAGCAGATATACTATAGGTCTGTCCTGGGCATTCACTGCCTCGATTACTGCATCGGTGAACTTTTCCCAGCCCCGTCCCTGGTGTGAATTGGCTTGGTGTGCTCTTACCGTCAGTACCGTGTTGAGCAGCAGCACGCCCTGATTAGCCCACTTCTTAAGATACCCGTTGTTCGGAATGTAGCATCCCAGGTCGTCATGCAGCTCTGTGTAGATATTCTGCAATGACGGCGGAATCTCCTTCTGTTCCGGAAGCACCGAGAAGCTTAAGCCATGAGCCTGCATCTCATTGTGGTAGGGGTCTTGACCTAACAGCAGCACCTTCACATCCTTAAGAGGTGTAAAATTGAAAGCATTGAATATATCCTCAGCCGGAGGATATATTACAGTTTTCCTGTATTCATCATTGACAAAGTTATATAAATCCCTGTAATATGGCTTGGCGAATTCCGGCTTAAGTGCCTCAAGCCAGTCATTGCTTATCTGTGACATATTTTCCTCTTTCTATAATCTGACCGAAACGCCTCTGTCCGCCAGATAGCGCTTCAAGTCCATAATCTCCATCTCCTTATAGTGGAACAGCGAAGCCGCCAGTGCTGCATCCGCCTTGCCCTCGGTCAGTGCATCGTAGAAATGCTCCATATTGCCGGCACCACCGGATGCAATGACAGGAATGGAAACATTCTCTGCTATTGTCCTTGTAAGCTCTATATCATAGCCCTGCTTCACACCGTCGCAGTCCATGCTGGTCAGCAGAATCTCTCCCGCACCCAGCCTGTTAGCACGTATAGCCCACTCAACGGCATCCAGCCCGGTATCCACGCGTCCGCCCATCTTGTATATATTCCAGCCGCTGCCGTCCGCCCTGCGCTTGGCATCAATGGCAACTACAACGCACTGGCTCCCGAACTTGTCAGCTGCGTCACTGATAAGCTGCGGATTCTCGATAGCCGCGGAATTAATTGATATCTTGTCCGCGCCCTCCCTTAAGAGCAGCTTGAAATCCTCCACAGTGCGTATCCCGCCGCCCACGGTAAACGGTATAAATACCCTCTCAGCTACCCTTCTTACAAGGTCAACAGTTGTGTTTCTCCTGTCGGAGGAAGCCGTGATATCTAAGAATACCACCTCATCAGCCCCAGCCTTGTCATACTGTGCCGCTACCTCCACCGGGTCTCCGGCATCCCGCAGATTGACAAAATTGGTTCCCTTTACAACACGTCCGTTATTAACATCTAGACACGGTATAATTCTCTTAGTAAACATAATAATCCTCGTTTCTGAACAGCCATTTCCGAAGTTGCATTATTGATGCAAATATTTTCTGTTGGCTGCCATAATTATCTGTTCCTGCTTCTACAATGCAGCAAAGTTCTTAAGTATCTGCAAGCCCACGCTACCGCTCTTCTCCGGATGAAACTGGCAGGCATATATATTGTCCTTCTGCACGGAGGCATGTATCAGAGTGCCGCCATATTCGGTTGTGGCTGCAACTATGCTTTCGTCAGCTGCCTTAAGATAATATGAATGAACAAAATATACATAAGGATTGGCTGTCAACCCGGTAAACAACCGTGCATCCGGAGCAATGTCCAATGAATTCCATCCGATATGAGGAATCTTGATTCCCGGAGCATCCGGTATTCTTAGGATTTCTCCCGGAAGAATTCCAAGACCGGATACGCCATCAGATTCATCGCTTCTCTCAAACAGAAGCTGAAGTCCAAGACATATTCCCAGGAATGGCTTCTGCCTGTCTACCACTTCATGAATGGTATCAACCAGTCCGTACTCTTTAAGCTTACCCATAGCGTCACCAAAGGCTCCTACTCCCGGAAGGATAACCTTATCGGCATAAAGAATCTCTTCATGATTTCTTGAGACAACCACCTGCTCATCGATGGATACCAAAGCTTTCTCCACACTCTTCAGATTACCCGCATCATAATCAATAACAGCAATCACTGTTGTGTACCTCCAATATTCTGCAAAATCTCGATATACTGTTCTTCATTCTCCAATCCGCCGTAGTACAACGCATCCTCCACACTGACACCGTACTCAGCCAGAGCAGAGACAATTAACTCCCTTACACCGTCATACTGGGTAAGAACCTCATATTTTTCCGCATCGGCGCGGTACATATCATAATGCTCCAATCCGTTAATAAGAGAATCCAGAGCTTCAACCATCATGTTCACCTTGCGGTAATTGACATACGAACTGTAGTCAGCATAAATACTCATAACCGTACGAATTTTGTAATATGTATCAAGGTCCTTGTCCTTTAGTTCAAGACCTGCGATGCTGTCAAAGGCCTGCTCATACTTGCCATTGTCAAAGAAAGTCTTAGCGGCGGAAATGCTTGAATTATAGCTTACCAGCTTGGTTGTAATCATGACAAGTGCTGTAATCGCCACAGTGAAAATAATTATACCTAAAAATGTAAAAGGAGTTACCTTCACCAGTTCCGAAGGTCTTGGCGGTCTTTTCTCCTTCTTAGGCTTTTTTTCTTTCTTAGGCTTAGGTGCTTTCTTTTTCTTCTCTTTCTTAGGCTTCTTTTCTTTCTTCTTAGGCTCCTCAATGTCCTCTAATTCCTCTGCCTCATCAAGCGTCACTTCCTGTACTTCCGGCTCATCATAGAGAGCATTGATTAAATCCATATTGTCCTGGGAAGCTACCTCAGCTTCAATCAAGGATTCTGCTCCTTCTACATTATCAAAAATATTGTCTATATTATCATTATTCTCGTTGTTCTCATCATTCTCATTATTTTTATTGTTTACATTCTTGCCTTTGGCTTTCTTTTTGTCAGCCTTCTGCTGCTTTTTAGCCAGCTTTTCTGCTTTTTTAAGAGCTTTCTTCTCTTCCTTTTCCTTCTTTGCTGCAGCAGCCTTATCCTGTGTACCCTCGGAAGCGCTGTCTGCGTCTGCCGCTTTCTTTTTACCGAAAAGTCCCTTTCGCTTACCACCGGACTTCTTCTCATCATCGACAGCAGTTCCCGCATCTTCTGCCTTTGCACCTGTAGAGCCTGCACTTTCCTTAATACCTCCGCCAAGCTCTTTCAATAGGTCCATCAAGCCGACATCATTCTCCTCTGTTGAAGAATCCTGTTCAGGCTCACTTTCATGATAATCCTGCTCCTCACTATCGTTCTGAACTTCCTCCTGATAAGCATTATTATCTGTATTATCTTCAAGTGCAAAAATATCAGTAATCTCATCCTGAGCTTCATCAGCTTCTGTTCCCACATTTTGAGAAACTTCTTCATCGTTGTTCTCTTCAAGTACAGGCATATCCATAATATCATCCGCAGGTGCATCGCCAAATACATCGCCCAGCGCATCATCCGTCAAAAATATATCAGCCGCCAAGTCAGCATCCTGCTGTTCATCCGTCAGGTCGACATCCGGTTGCATCTCAACCTCGCTGCTCTTCATCCCCTCATCCGTGACTGCCACTTCATCCTCATGACCATCCGTATTGTTATTTCTAAATGAGTTAAGAAGCTCGTCCAAATATTCTTCTTCGTTATTCTCTGCCACGCTCTTCACCTCGGTAAATGGATTTTACAAATAAATATATTTTATTATAGCATAGGATTTTTTATTATACAAGAAAAAAGGCTGCCGGTAAAAGCAGCCTCTTGAATATGTATTTAATTAAGTATAAGCTTATCAATCGCCTCAACAAGCAGACCTATCTCAGGCTTGGTGAGCTGTGCATCAGCACCTAACTGTTCTCCCTTTCTTCTCATCTCCTCGTTGATAAGTGACGAGAAAATGATAACAGGAATCTTCTGTAGCTCGCTATCCGACTTAACAAGCTTGGTAAGTCTGTGCCCATCCATCAATGGCATCTCGATATCCGTTACAATACACTTAACATGATCGGTAACATTGCCATTATACTTCTTCTTAATGTTCTGAAGGTAATCCCAAGCTTCCTGCCCGTTCACGCACTTGGTAACATTAGTGTAGCCGGCCTGAGAAATTGAGTCACTAATCAGTCTCATTAACAATGCAGAGTCCTCAGCAATAACTAATGGAGAATTATTTCTGTCTCTTTCGCCAAGTCTCTTGATATCCGATACCTTAAGTCCTGTCTCAGGACTGATGTCAGATACGATTCTCTCAAAATCAAGAATAATAATGAGTCTTCCGTCAATCTTGATAATACCTGTAGCAATTCCTGACTCAAAGGAATTGATGGTCACATCAGGTGTAATGATATCAGCCCATGATACTCTGTGAATTCCGATAATCTTATGTACATGAAAAGCCACATTAAGCTTATTAAAGTTCGTATTAATAAGCATATCATTCTTCGGATCATCTGATTCGGAAAGCTTAAGCACATTAGCCAAATTAACAACTGTAATCATCACATCACGCGGCATAAAAATGCCTTCCACAGCAGCATGCGCATTCGGCACAGGAGTAACCTTCTGATAAGTTACAATCTCTTTGACCTTAGCGACATTAATTCCGTAATGATTGTTGCCAACTACAAATTCCAATACTTCTAACTCGTTGGTTCCGTTCTCCAATAAGATATTTGTATCCATACAATAACCTCCCAGTTACATGAATCACACTTTTTTTATATTGTAACACATTAAAAATAAAATTGGTAGCATTATTTGTATTTGACACATAAAAAAACCTTCTGTTACAAAAACAGAAGGTAATAATCAGAATTTTCTGTTCCTTCAAAACCACACATTAAATTATCAGATTTCCTGAACCATTTCTGGTCAAGCCCTCGACCTATTAGTATCGGTCAG
>CAMAKT010000185.1 GCA_945836135.1 uncultured Clostridia bacterium
TATATTTTGAAGGAATAAGCCCTTCCGTTTTCCCCATGATAACAGGGTAATCCGTCACATCATTAAGCTGCATTGTGAATATCATTTTAAAATTCTGTAACAACTTGTAACGTACTGCATTTGTGCTACCGGCTGTTACTGCAAAGTATATTCCGAATTTTACACAATCCCTTGTAATAAGCTCAAAGCTCTCCTGCATGTCTTCATATTGCTCAGCAAAACCCGAAATATTATTAAGTACAACAACTATATTTGGCAGCATATTCCCGCTGTTCTTGCAATATCCGGCATAATCGCCGCCATATTCCGAAAAAAGTGCCTTTCTTGTATCTACCTCCTTAAGAAGCATTTTCATCAAGTTAGTCAATTTCTCCGTGTCAGAGGAAAGCACCACACCGCCTACCTGTGGAGCATTTTCAAAAATTTTCAATGTCTCCGAACCAAAGTCCATAATGTACAAATTCAGTTCGTCTGCACTGTGATGTCTTAAAAGTGAATAGCACAGAGTTGTAAGTAAGGTAGTCTTGCCGTTTCCTGCCGAACCATATATAAGGCAGTTTCCTTCTCTGCTGAAAGGAACAGTAAGAACTCCCTGTTTCTGATTGAATGGGTCATCATATTCACCAACAATCGGCTCCAGCATATTTCCACCAGATATATTCGAGTATCTTTCTTCAAGTTCCTTAATATAGATATTCTTCTTTAACGGAGCAAGCCACAAAGGTCTTACCGATATATTCTCCTCCTCCGCAAGCTCTGACAGGTATTTTACAACCGCAACAAGCTGCTTAACCTTTCCCTTTGTTTCTTTCTTTTTAAGGGGCTTAGAATTCATAATGACACGTCCGATGTTATCAATTACCTGAACACTATGGTCAACAGATTTTTCAACTGTTTCTGCCGGAATATACTCTGCACCGCACCATGCAGACTGTCCAAGTGCAAAAAACTCATTATAGCCTACCTGAAGATAGAATCTTCCTGTCTGTGACAATGCAGCCGCATCCGGACGTTTAATCATTTCCTGACTATCCGATTTGTCCTGAACCTTAAGGCATACCCTGAATTTGCTATTGCTCCATATCTGGTCGTCAACTACTCCGCTTGGTTTCTGTGTGGCAAGTATTAAATGTACTCCTAGGCTTCGACCAATTCGCGCCGCGCTTATAAGCTGCTGCATGAATTCCGGTTGTTGTGATTTAAGCTCCGCAAATTCATCCGAAATTATAAAAAGGTGAGGAACCGGTTCAGTCACGGCCTTATCCCGGTAGAGCTGCTGATACTTATATATATCCATCGTTCCTTCATTTGATATCTTTCTCGCCTCGTTAAATATCGCCTGACGTCTGCGCAATTCACTCTGAATAGATATCAATGAACGCTTTACTTCTGAACCGTCTAAGTTGGTAATAGTCCCAGCCAGATGCGGCAATTTGATTCCCCTCTCGACGTCCTCGAAGGCACCTGTCATTCCGCCTCCCTTGTAATCAATCAGGACAAATGCCACCTCATCAGGATGATAATTAACTGCAAGAGAGAGAATATATGTAATAATGAATTCCGACTTACCGGAGCCTGTCATACCAGCCACAAGGCCATGCGGGCCATGAAATTTTTCATGTAAATCAAGGCTGAATATTTCTCCACTCTCATCAACACCTACCGGTGTCTGAAGAGACATGGTAGGATTATTCTCCTTCCATCTTGTCAGAGAGTTAAGATGCTCTATTTTGCTGACATTGAACAGTTCCAAAAATGTCAGCATAGTCGGCATTGAATATGCAGTTTTCTTCTCATCTAATTCAATATCTGCAATGCCCTGCGACACCTTATGAAGCATTGAATTCTCAAATCTATCAGGTCTGAAACTGATGCTTTTTCCTGTTACATCCTCGCGGTCATACAGTCGACTGTTGTTGCCATCCGCAGCAATTACCACCCTGGTTTCCTTTGGCAGCATCATAAGCTCTGATTCAGCAAATATTAAACAGAAAGCCCTGTTATCTTTACATGCTGCCAACTGCTGTAATGCACTGCTGCGCTCATACAGTCTCTTGTCAGTACAGATAATCACATAATATGGCTCATTCTTTAATTTCTCTCCTGCCGGCTTGTCGTTCTTTGGCAGTACGTTGTTTTCCATATATGCCGAGAGTTCCTTGAGTTCATCATCAGAAGAAGCGTAGAAACGCATACTTCTGTCATCATTCCAGAAATGCCCTATAGGACGTATAAACTCCCAGCTACCTGCATCTTTTTCACTCGTCAGAAGCATAATCTTAAGTTCGTCATAACTGTGAAGCGCAATAAGCTGTACTACAAGCGATTTAAGTAAAGCATCTGTATCATCATGTCCTCCATATATTCCGACTATGTTATTTTCAAACAGTGAAATTGTAACAGGAACTTCATTAAGCATCTTAGGCTCCTTGCCAAGGGCAAGCATCGCATCCTGTAAACTGTCTTCCTCCATGGAAAATCTCTTATCAGGACAACTTACCTCTCCATCCATAGGCAGTGTTCCCATACCAAGTCTCAAATTCAAGAAATCACTCTGCCCACGTGTTCTCTCCCACAGACACGGCTGCCGTTCAATAATCCGCCTCGCACATTCATCAGGCGTAACGTTATTTTCAAGGAGTATATCCGTCTGCTCCTTACAGGCACGCATAATACTATCTCGTACACCATCAAGATACGCAAGATACTTTTCCTGTCTTTTTGCTTCACTGATAATTCCCTGTTTCTTCTCATATTTTTTTGTAAGAATAGGCCACAATACAGTTCCAAGCAACATACTTCCCGACATCATGATAGTCGGTAATGCCTGCATAATCGCTCCTCCGCTTGACAGGACATTTGCCGCAGACAATATGCCCGTACTGAGCGAGGTCATTCCCATGGTAATTGACGGCCCTAACATAAGAGCCATTGGAACCGTATCCTGCTTTGCATGCTGTGGAGGCGGGTCAAGCTTAAAAATCCGGTGTTCCACCTCCCTATGGAATCTTGGTGAACGGAAAAAATATTGCTTCCGGGCAGGCTCAACAGCATCCTGCTGTATTTCCGGGTATTGAGGTATATACTTTATCAACCTGTCCGAACGTATAACTACTGCATTGTCAGGATTATTTACCGCAAAGAAGCCTCGTCCCGCAATCAGTTTAAGTCCCATAATGTATACATAGTCGCCCGCCTTAAGAGTATATTTTGCCTTATCCGGTATGCGTAAGCCATTGACGTAGGTTCCGTTAGCACTCCCCAAATCCATAACTGACCAGTTACTCCCATCGTAACTGAGCTGTGCATGCTTTCCGGAAATATATGGGTTAGGATAACAAATTGCATTATCTTCAAGTCTACCTATACCGTAAGTACCCTCCCCCTGAGCCATGATTTTCCAAAACGCCTGTCTGCTTTTATCCACATCCTCAGCAAACAGGAACAAGTTATATGACACTCCATCAACCTGCATGTAGAAAAAGTCACGAGGATTAATAGACTGCTTCATAACAGGTTTCTTATCCGAGTCCAAAACAACCGCCTGCTTATTACTCTTTACAACCCACTCACCGTCTATTGCCTCAATACTTATCAACTGTCTTGGACTGCCATCCTTATCGACATCCTTAATCCAATATTGCCCTTTAACTTTAGCCGGTAAGGTAAGACTGAACATTCTCTCCGGTTTAATCAGATTAACTATCATGTATCCTGCGGTCCTTTCCTTTTGTATTTTTACTTAGCCCTATATTTTACCCATACTTGTCTTTCTGTTACTGTAACACCGCTCTGACCTGATGGATCAGTATCTGATACAAGACCAGTTTCTGTCTTGGACCATACATACTGCTTATCATATACCATGTGCGTAGCTGATTTAACATCAAGTCTATAATAGTAAATAGTCCACTGTTGTGCCTCTGCAGAACCTAGTTCAAAACCGGAAGTCTGGTTTAGATAGCCTACTTTATATGGATATTCACCTTGAAATTCTTCTGTTCCATAGTCAGTATAGCTCTCAAATGCTCCCCATGCTCCGCAATTACTGGTCTTACTTTGACTTATAGCACGCCTATATAACACATTTCCAAGTCGTGAACCATAATTTGCATCAGCATTATATGCCCAATGGTAATAAATATACCCCGATGAACCTGCATCAGTATACTTATGGTATTCAGCTGCATTTTCCGAGTTACCAGGAAGCGAGTGATTCGGATACTTGCTGTATAATGAATCTCCAGTATTGAAGCCTGACGGGAAGTCTACATAATAAATCGTCTCCGAACTCTTCGGCGAAGATGATGGTTCTGTCCTCACTAATGTATATCCCGACATTGATGAGGATGTATTTGTAACCGTAGTCGTTCTGGTATAAATATATTTTACCATTGTAGCTGTCACTTGAGCTCCTGATGGTACATTGCTTTCCAATACCCAATCCGATTCAGGTTTTATCTGCCACTCAGCATCCAAATACATATCACCTGTTACTGTCATTCCTTCTGCATTCTGACCATTGTTTTTCCATCCTGTAAAAGTATAGTAATCCTTCGTCGGCGTCGGAAGATTGCTTAACGTACTACCAATACGTACACTGATTGAAGACACGCTGCTTCCACCATTAGAATTAAAGGATATTGTAAAATATTCTCTTCCGTTTGATGTAACTATTGTAACTGTAGAATTCTTCGCCACACTGCTTCCTGCCGCCGCGGACTGCCTGATGACAGAGCCTGCCGGTACTGTATCGCTGTATTCTGCACTGCCGTATGCCACGTTCAGACCACATCTTCTTAGCTCGCTCTCTGCTCCGGCTGCGTCCATTCCCGTCACATTTGGAACGGTTACCATCTCCTGTCCCTTGGATACGATAATCGTTATCGTACTTCCCTTCTTTACCTGTGAACCGCCTGCGATATCCTGACTAATCACATATCCGCTTGCCACCGTGTCACTGTACTGTGCGGCTCCCTCATTTACCACGAAGCCCGCCGCCTGAAGTGCACTTATCGCGGTATTCCTGTCAGTTCCCGTTACATTAGGAACTCCGGCATTCTCTGGCCCTTTTGATACCACAATTCCAACACAGGTTCCCTTATTTACTCCCGTGCCTGCTGCTATGCTCTGGCTTATTACAAGACCTGCTGCAATAGTGTCACTGTACTGTTCACTCACGCTGGAGGTTAATCCGTTAGACGCCAAAGTATTCTCAGCGGTTGAACGGTCTGCGTTCGTAACATTCGGGACCTGTACCTGCTCCACTCCGTTTGATATAACCAGTGTCACAGGCGTTCCCGGTTTTACTGCCGTATTCGCC
>CAMAKT010000186.1 GCA_945836135.1 uncultured Clostridia bacterium
TTGATGGCCATTCAGAGATTTTTCTATTCATTTTTCGGTCAGTCCTATTCGGCTGCCAATGCAAATGAAGAGCATATTCAGGTGTGGGTGAACAGACCAAGACAGTATGTGGAGATTATGCAGAAAATGATTGATGAGCAATTCACACCGCAGACCGGAATAGAAGTGGACTTATCAATTATGACGGATGCCAACAAACTGGTTCTTTCCAATGCATCCGGGGATACGCCGGATATTGCAACAGGAATTAATTATGCGATACCTTTTGAACTTGGTATCCGTGGCGCGTTGGTTGACTTGACGAAGTTTGATAATTACAAAGAGATATTCGGCAGGTACAGCGAAGGACTGCTGGTTTCCTCCGTTATTGGTGACGGACTGTATTCGCTGCCTGAGACCATGAACTTCTATGTTATGTTCTATCGCACAGATGTGCTTGAAAAGCTGGGTATGGGTGTACCGGATACGATGGATGATTTGATTGCAATGCTTCCGGATTTGCAGATGCGTGGACTTAATGTCTTTTACCCGACTGCGGCGATGCTTGTTATGAGAAATTTTCACGGAACAACACCATTGATTTTCCAGAACGACGGTTCATTGTACGCCAAGACTGCGCTGGAGCTTATGGTAGACAGCGAGGCTACAATAGAGGGACTTACACAGCTTACAGAGCTATTTACACTGTATGATCTTCCGGTGGATGTACCTAACTTTTACCAGCATTTCAGAAACGGAGACCTGCCAATCGGAATAGCAGATTTCAATTCATACAACCTGATTCTGAATGCAGCACCTGAGATTGCAAACTCCTGGGCAATTGCTCTTATTCCCGGTGTGGAAGATGAGGAGACAGGAGAAATTAAGAGATATATGTCGGGTGGTGCTGAGAGTACTGTAATGTTTGCTTCAAATGATGAGAGAGAACAGCAGGCATGGGAATTCATGGAGTGGTGGTCAAGCGTTGAGGTTCAGGCAGAGTTCGGACAGATGCTTCAGATTATGTACGGTGACGAATATATATGGCCGACAGCTAATCTTGAGGCCTTCTCACAGCTTCCTTTCCCTACAAAGGATAAGGAAATTATTATGGAGCAGGCTGAGAATATACTTGAAGCACCAAGACTTCTCGGAAGCTACATGTTAGAGCGTGAACTCAGCAATGCGTTTAATGATATTGTAGTCAATGGTGATACCTTAAGATCCCGTGTGGATGAAGTTGTTAAGACTGTTAATCGTGAGACAGAGCGTAAGCTGGAAGAATTCGGATATATTGACAGCGAGGGCAATGTACTTAAAGAATATGAGGTTCCTTCCGTAGAAAAGGTAAGGGAAATCCTTGGAAGAGACTAGGAAAGAAGGTGGTGTGAAAATGAGTAAAAGGTCCAAAGTCGCAAGAAAATCACAGTTTAACAAAAATGGTTATTTCTTTTGTGCGCCATATATGATTTTATTTGCGACATTCATTCTGGCACCTGTTATCATTGCGGTGATACTTTCATTTACTAATTTTAATACAATTCAGTTTCCTAGTTTTGTCGGGTTGCTTAATTATATTAATTTAATCACCAGTGATGATGTATTTATGAAATATGTACTTCCTAATACCGTCAAGTATGCGTTGATTGTGGGTGTGGGTGGATATGTTCTTTCATTCCTGCTTGCGTGGGCTCTTGCCAATATGACCAAGGTTCCGAGAACAATCTTTGCATTGGTTTTGTATTCGCCAAGCATGACTACCGGTGTTGCAATGACTGTATTGTGGAAGATTATGTTTACAGGAGACCAGACAGGATATATCAATAGCTGGCTTATGGATATCGGAGTAATAAATGAGCCGATTATCTGGCTGGTCAATGCCAATTATCTGCTTCCAATCGTAATATTAATTGGTTTATGGAGCAGTATGGGCGTGGGCTTTTTGTCAATTCTTGCAGGCCTTCTGAATGTGGACGAATCATTGTATGAGGCTGCTGCCATTGACGGAGTTAAGAACCGTTTTCAGGAAATGATATATATTACTATACCGAGCATGAAGCCGCAGATGCTTTTCGCAGCGGTTATGACAATTGTCGGAGCGTTCCAGAATGGTACGATAAGCTCACTGTTAGCGGGTAATCCGACGCCCGGATATGCAGCCCAGCTCATTGTAAACCATATTGAAGATTATGGATTTATTCGATATGAGATGGGATATGCAGCGGCAGTTTCCGTTGTACTGCTGTTAATTGTACAGGTGTTCTCAACAATCAGCAAGAAGCTGTTTGGCGATGATTAAGGAAGGAGGAAGATTATATGGCTGCATATAAAGGACATAGAATGAACCCGGATAAATTTGAGAAGAGCCAGATTAAGCTGTACCTGTTTGTTGTACCGCTTGTGTTGATTACCGGATTGCCGATAGTGTTCATTTTCTTTCATGCATTTAAACCGATGGAAGAGCTCTTTGCTTTCCCACCGAAATTTATAACAACCAATCCGACCTTGGACAATTTCAGAAAGCTGTTTAAGGCATCACGTTCGGCAGGCATACCTTTAAGTAAATATGTATTTAACAGCCTGCTTATAACAGTATCAGTGGTATTTTCTTCGCTGGCAATGTCAACTGCTGCAGCTTATGCATTATCAAAGCTCAAATTTAAGGGTAGAGATGCAATGTTCATGATTAATCAGCTTGCCTTGATGTTTGTTGCGGTTGCGGTGATGATTCCAAGATATCTGATTGTGGAGAAGTTAGGACTTATTGATACATATTGGGCTATGATTCTTCCGCTTATTCCGCTTCCTGTGGCATTGTTCCTGCTTAAGCAGTTTGTTGACCAGGTACCGGATTCACTTATTGAAGCAGCATACATGGACGGCGCCAGTGATTTTCATGTTTACATAAAGATAATTCTTCCGCTGATTAAGCCGGCAATTGCCACTGCGGCAATTCTGGTGTTCCAGCAGGTATGGACGAATCTGGAAGCCTCCAATTATTATATCAATGATGACAGCCTGAAATCGCTGGCATTTTATATGAACACATTGACAAGTACAACGACAACCAACACTGTAGCCGGGCAGGGAATTTCCGCAGCAGCGTCCCTGATTATGTTCGTTCCTAATCTTGTGCTGTTCTGTATTCTGCAGAAGCATGTTATGAACACGATGGCACATTCAGGTATCAAGTAGAAAGGTGGCGGCTATGAAAAAAGTTTTGAAACGGCTGATGGCTGCACTTACCATAATGCTTATTGCTGTGGTGCTTGTTGCCGACACTTCACCGGTTCTGGCAGATGCTCCATATAAAACCTATACGGTGGATGGCTATGGATATGTTACAGAGACACAGACCGCATACCTTCCTTATGCGACCATCACCAAAATCGGAGATGAGGCATTAAATTCACCTACGGATTTCACTATTCTTTCCGACGGGACAATGTACATATTGGACAGCGGCAATAAAAGAATAGTTGTTTCCGATATGGAGGGTAACCTGATTACGACATTTGGAGAGGATATGCTGGTATCACCAAGAGGAATTTATGTAGCCTCTGACCATACATGTTATGTAGCAGACCGTGATGCCAGAGAGGTTTTTGTGTTTGATGGTGAAGGAGAACTCTTATGCTCCTACGGAAAGCCTGTTGAGCCGCTTTACGGAGAAACCCAGGATTTCCTGCCGCTTAAGGTGGTAGCCAATGAATCGGGAACAATTTATGTAATCTGTGAGTCCAATACCAACGGTATTGTACAGATAAGTCCGGTAAGCGGAGGAACCTTCCTGGGATACTTTGGTACGAACAGTACCAATGCAAGCCTGTGGAATATTATATGGCGTTCCATTCTTACAGATGCCCAGAGAGCAAAGATGCAGGGTAACATACCGGCAACTCCCGACAATATGGCAATTGATGAAAAGGGATTGATTTACACTGTTACCAGAGGAGAAAAATACGACACATTAAAGAGACTTAATATTGCCGGCGTCAATATGATTGAGCCGGATGCCTATGAGGATGTACCGGCGGCTGTGGCTGTGGGAAATCATGACAATGTATTTGTTGCTTCTCAGATGGGCTACATATATGAGTACAACAATGAAGGTGATTTGCTTTTCGTATTCGGAGGAAGTGATGACGGACAGCAGAGAATAGGTCTTTCCACCAAGGTAGAGGCAATTCAGATTGGAACCGACGATAAGATATATGTGCTTGATTCCGATAAAGCTCAGATACAGGTATATGAACCAACGGAATTTACAGATTATCTGCATGAAGCTTTGTATCTGTTCTCAAAGGGGCGTTATACGGAGAGCAAGGAACCGCTTACAGAGGTTCTGGAAATGAACAACCTCTTTGATTATGCCAACATGGCAATGGGAAGGGCTCTATACAAGGAAGGCAATTATGAGGAAGCACTTCGCTATTCCAAGCTGGCAAAGGACTTTGATGGCTACTCAGATTCATTTTGGGAAATCCGTAATGACTGGCTTAAACGAAATCTTGCTACGGCTATCATCCTGCTGGTTGTATTATTTATCCTTAATAAGCTCGTGAAATATTTTGACAAGAAGAAAAACATACTTGCAAAGCCTAAGCAGTTACTTGGAAGGATAGGAAATGTCAGACTTATCAGGGAAGTGCGGTATATGTTCTTCTACATGAGACATCCTGTTGATGGATGTTACGGAATACGTTTTGAGGGTAAGGTATCGGTACTCAGTGCAAATGTTATACTTATTATAGGAATCTTATTCTACATAATTAACAAGTATTTCTGTGGATTCCTTCTTAAAACGGTGAGAGAGGGCAGTTACGATGTACTTTCGGATATAGGAATGGTGCTTATAGCGCTGATTCTGATAGTGGGCTGTAACTATCTTATGTGTACAATCAATGAAGGTGAAGGAAAGTTCAGACATATATACTGCTCCTTCATTTACAGCTTTGCACCGTATCTGGTATTCATGCCGTTTATATTTGCACTTTCACATGTGGTTACCTACAATGAGGTATTTTTCGTGGAATTTGCCTCATTGGTGATGATGGTGTGGATAGCAGTACTGGTATTTCTGGCAGTTAAGGAAATTAACAATTATACAGTTAAGGAGACTTTCAAGATAATCTTTTTGACAGTATTTACGATTATTATCGCCTGCCTGCTTGCATTTATTATCTATGTGTTGTGGGCACAGGTATTTGACTTCCTGCAGTCTGTTATAGGAGAGGTGGTGTATCGAATTGGCAATTAAAAAAATATTGAAAAGAGCAGCCGGTTTGATGGCAGCACTGCTGATATTTATGGTAAATGTGCTTGGCGGCATTGCCTTGTACGG
>CAMAKT010000187.1 GCA_945836135.1 uncultured Clostridia bacterium
CGTCATGCTTGCATGTAAGAGGCTGATTATCTTATTCGTAAGGTGGCTCGAATAGGGCCACCTCCCCCTCCAATGAGCATTTTTAGTCCCGTAAGGGACGAGATAGCACTGTTAAGTGCGAAAATGCGAATGTGAGGGGAGGGGTTCTGAACAGTTATAATAAAATTTTAGTATAAAAGTAATTCCAAGTGTAAATACCTCCGCACATGGAAACGCCAGCCACACACCCGTTATTCCAAACACCCGTGACAGCACAAAGGCAAAAAGAATGATTGCAATTACCCCTCTTGACAAAGCCACAATTGATGCCGGCATTGCTCTCCCTGTTGCACTGAAATATCCTGCCCATATTATATTGATGGATGCTGCAAGAAATCCTGCAAAATATATCCTTATTCCCCTTACTGCATAATCTGCAAGTTCGTGGGAATTATCTCCGTTGAACACCTGCACACAAGGTTTGGCAAGCATCCATACCCCGCCCACAATGGCAAAAGCCAATATTAAACCGATTATTGTGGAACATCTTATTATCCTTTTTTTGGCTTCGCCATCGCCCTTGCCGTGCATCTCACTGGCAAGAGGCTGTAGTCCCTGGGATACTCCGTTAAAAATAGCAGTCCCCACAAGTGCGTAATTGGCAATCACACCATATGCTGCAACAGCCGTATTCCCCGCAAGCCCCAGCAGGATAAAATTAAAAGCCATGGTTGTGATTCCGCTGGCAATCTCCCCGACAAATGCCACCACCCCAAGACTGCATGACTTTGCCAGCATTCTTATGGACGGCAATGCAGGTCGGAATCTGATGCTGTTCTTCTTCGAGAAGAAATGTGTAAGGCATATCAGAATACTTACAATAGGAGAAACTCCTGTAGCAAGCGCTGCTCCCACCATTCCCAATCCAAGGGGAAACATAAAAATATAATCAAAAACTATATTAAAAATACTGCTGAGCAAAGTTGCAGCCATGGCAAGCTTAGGTGCTTTGTCATTGCGTACAAATGCAGTAAAAGCGTAATTCATCATGAAAAACGGAGTAAAAATAAGTGCAATCCGAAGGTATGGTGTTCCTACTCCCATAATCTCTTCATCTGCACCCATAAATCTCATTACCAGCTCCGGAGCAGTAATTCCAACTGCCGTAAATAAAAGACCTATTATTATATCCCAAATAACTGCATTTGAAAAATATCTGTCCGCTTCCCTTTGCTCCGTATTCTTGCAAAGAGAATATCGTATTGCAGACCCGATGCCAATCATTGCGCCTATTGCAAAAATCAGACCATAGATTGGCAGTGTCAGGTTAAGCGCCGTAATTCCATCCGTTCCCGCTGCATTGGATATAAAGTAAGTATCCGCAAGTATATAGCAGGACGTTCCAATCATTGCAAATACATTGAGAATAATGTATTTGCATAATTGTTTTTCTATTTTCATTATATATAAAGCTCCTTATACCATCTGACTAACTTTCTTAAAATCTTCAAGCTGTGCAAGGAAAACATCCACCACCTCGGGGGCAAACTGTTTTCCCCGCTGACTTGTAATCTCTTCTACTATACGTTCAATAGGCCACGGCTCTTTGTAAGGTCTCCGGGAAACAAGAGCATCAAAGACATCCGCCAGGGCGACACAGCGTGCAAACACATTGATTTCTTCTCCCTTGATGCCATGGTAGCCTGTACCATCCCAGCGATCATGATGCTGATATGCAATTACGGATGCAAGCTGAAAAAGCTCACCCGGGGATTTCTCAAGTATTTGCCTGCCATGGTCAGCATGTTTTTTCACTATCTCATACTCCTCGGCAGTAAGCTTACCCGGCTTCTCCAGTATCTCAATCGGAACAATTATCTTGCCAACATCATGCATCTTGGAAGCCTGAGCCGCTTTCCAGCACTCTTCGTCGGAAAATCCCAGTCCCTTGCAAATAATTTCCGTATACATCGCTACTCTCTTAACATGTGTACCTGTATGCTCCGATTGGGATTCGATTATCTCAGAAAGCGAGGTAAGTGTATTTTCCTGGTCTGCATACAATTCTTCATTTTTCTGAAGAAGTGTATTAATAAGAGATTGTATCCTTGACGCAATAAAATAACAGGCCACGACAAAGGCCAAAAGCTCAATCAGTCGTGGAACAACCCCGTATAGCATGGTTCCCTTCAATGTGACAAGAGGTTCATCCGGGACGATTTTTAACCGGAGTGCAACAAGATGCGAGATAACCACCATGGGCACTTCAAGTATCGTAGTAAATATAATATATCTTCTGCGGCTGTAGAGGCAGGCAATTACTATAGGAAACGCAAGCATCAGAATTACGTGATATGACAGTACAGAGTACTCTATCCCTGCCTGAATAACAAGCAGAAAAAGTATAAAGTAGCGCGCCCATTCCTCGTGTATTCTAAAAATGCAATGTATAACCGTAGGCAGCAAGAAAATGAAAATGGACATTGCAACTGCAGTCAACAATACATACTTGCTTATTATAAATATTCCAAGGATATTAAGAATTGCAATAATAAGCATGAATATTATATTAATATCACAAGCTGTAGCAACTCTCTTATCCGCTATATCACTGTACTTCTTAATTATTTTATCCGAATAATTCATTGTCAGCCCACCACTTTCATTTGTGTTCTATTCTCTTCCGTTCCAGCAATAAGTGCATAATCTGTCATGCTCTAAACCGGTAGCATCAAGCATATCATCAAGTCTGTTAAATCTTAGTGATGTAAAGTTAAGCTCCTTGCGAATCTCCTCCACCATCTGCTCATACTTAGGTGACTCCGGGTCAGCATACTCCTGTAATATTTCATCTGTCACATTGCCATTCTCCAGACGTTCGATAACCCTTCTGGTAATCAAATCCATCTCCGATGACGAACGTGAAAAATTCAAATACTTACAGCCGTACAGAAGCGGCGGACATGCAGGTCTTATATGAACCTCCTTAGCACCACTCTGATACAGGAATTCCGTGGTTTCACGAAGCTGTGTGCCTCTTACAATGGAATCGTCAATGAGCAGCAGACTCTTATCCTTGATTAAGTCATCAACCGCCAACAGCTTCATCTTGGCAATCAGATTACGCTTGCTCTGGATGGTCGGCATAAATGACCTCGGCCATGTAGGTGTATATTTGATAAATGGTCTTGAAAAAGGTATTCCCGATGCATTTGCATAACCCACCGCGTGAGCTGTACCCGAATCAGGCACCCCTGCCACAATATCCGGCTTGACATTGTCACGACCGGCCATCTTTGCACCACAGTTGTACCGCATCTGCTCTACACTGATACCCTCGTAGGAGCTTGCCGGATATCCATAGTATACCCACAGGAAGGTACATATTTTCATATCCTTGTTAGGATTGGACAAGGTAATGCAGTTCTTCTCTGTCATTACCACAATCTCACCCGGCCCCAATTCCTTATAATCGCTGTATCCAAGATTCTTATATGCGAAATTCTCAAAAGATGCACAGAATCCGTCCTCCTTGCGTCCTATGACAATAGGAGTTCTGCCGTACCTGTCCCTGGCAGCATATATTCCCGCCTTATTCATAAGCAGGATGGACATGGAGCCGTCAACTGACTCCTGCACATACTTAAGACCCTCTATCAGATTGTCCTTCTGGTTGATAAGGGCCGCCACCAGCTCCGTCGCATTAATCTCACCACCGCTCATCTCAAGAAAATGTGCATGTCCCTCATCAAAAAGCTTCTTAATCAGCTCATCGGTGTTATTAATCTTACCCACTGTGGTAATGGCATAGGTGCCATGATGTGACCGAATGATAAGAGGCTGTGGCTCATAATCCGAAATACATCCGATGCCGTATATGCCCTGCATCTCATTAACATCCTTGTCAAACTTCGTCCTGAACGGAGCATTCTCTATATTATGTATCGCCCTATTAAAACCTTTCTCTCCAAACACAGCCATGCCACCGCGCCTTGTGCCCAGATGTGAATGATAATCAATTCCAAAAAACAAATCAAATACACAGTCATGCTGTGATGTAACTCCAAAAAAACCGCCCATGTCCTTTAGACCTCCTTTTGTACTATATATATTCTACCAGTTAAATCGATTGTGTTCAAGTAGAACATAAAAGTAAACAAGGTTAAGAGCCAAAAACACTTACACTAATAAGGTCATCCAAATCGAAGAAATGAATATTAGCCCTCATGAGCCCTGTTCTGAGCCATTCGGCATAAGTGTTTTCCGCAATATTGCTTCTCGGGCTGTTAAAAGATATCCTTACATACGCTGCCCCTTCCGGAACCGTTCCGATATAATATTTACTCTGAACCTCCGTTCCGCTTCCGATAAGCTTTCCCTCTTTATCGTAAAATAGTATTCTCTGAATCCATACCCCCGATGCCTCCCCATCCACAGACAGACTGACAGAAAAGTAGCTTCCATCCGAAACCTTAATTCCTTTTCCATCCTGATTCGTCGTTATGGTTCCCCAGAATTTATTTTCCAGAAGTCCGGTAGAATTATTAGGCATAAGATATACAAATTGAGACATATCATCCAGAACCGTCTCATTCTCCAGTTTATATGCATTTCCTTCAGCGCCTTCTATAAGCGCATTGACCATGGTCTTGTCTGTCTCTGAAACATCATAACGGTTAATAATTCCATATTCGTAATTGTTGTCCCACCAGATACATTTTATTCCGTGTTCCGCAGCTCTGGCAACATAGTTTGAAGCCATTTCATCCCGGATTCCATCCAAGGGGTAAGATGAACTTACACCCCATTCTCCGATAATAACCGGAGCATCTATTAATTCAGAAAATTCTTCCATCTTTTCAAAATCATCTTCAATATCCTGATTAAATTTCTTAGAGTAAAAATGAA
This sequence comes from uncultured Clostridia bacterium, assembly GCA_945836135.1. Lineage (GTDB taxonomy): Bacteria > Bacillota > Clostridia > Lachnospirales > Lachnospiraceae > CAG-882. The sequence continues at coordinate 4,888 of CAMAKT010000187.1, forward strand.
CCTCTACCATAAGTTTGCCATCAGCCGTATCTTCCGGCAGAACAAAAGCATTGTAATAATCGTCCCCCGTACCGTCAAGCAGTGTCGGAACAATCAATATACGTTCTCTGTTATTGCCACCCGTGGTGCGGACAGTGTCCACAAAAAGCTGGTTTAACCTGTTCATCTGCCCTGCTGCCTTGTCACTGTAGCTCCAGCTTGTTTCCAAATTGTCAACCTCATTATAGGCCTCAAAAATCAAATGTTCATCATAGTCTTTAAAATATTCTGCAATATCCTGCCATAACTGTCCTGCATCATTTAATACCTGTTCAAAACGCTCTTCATCACATCCCGCATAAATAATGGGCTGCTCATGATGTGCATTCAAAATAACATATAGATTATTGGCTATGGCATAATCCAC
>CAMAKT010000188.1 GCA_945836135.1 uncultured Clostridia bacterium
CCCATTTTTTTGAATACATAGATGGAGCATACCAGATAAGTGAATACGGAACGGTATTTAGCGGTCCTTTTTTCGCAGAGGGTAGATGTGATAAGATTCGAGTGAACCATTATTATACAAAATCTAAAAGAGAGTTTTATGAAAGACGGAGAAAGGGCTATGGAGACAAGTCCTTTAGCGAAGAAGTCATAAATACTTTATGGGATATATATAAGGACGCGTATAATGAATGCAGAGATGAAACAATGAGTCGGTATGTGGAACCGCTTAAAGAGCGATTGAGAAGGAAGTGTAGATAATGAGGGTATTATTTATAGGAGCGGATTCTTTTTTTTACCATGGTGTTAAGCGGGCTTTTGACAGGCTGGATATAAGTTATGATGTATTCGAGCATATTTTCATTAATTTAGAACATGATGACATGTTCTGTGAGATATTGCATTCAAAATTAAAGGATAATGCATATGATATAGTGCTTTCCGCAGGGTTCTTTCCTCTTGCCGCGAATGTGTGTCAGACCTTGGGAGTGAGATATTATTCCTGGGTGTATGACAACATGAGGACAATTGGCGATATGACGCCTATTCTCAATGATTGCTGTGAGGTGTTTTTCTTTGATCGGATTCAAGCTGAGGAATATGCAATGGCGGGGGTGCATGCACATTATCTGCCATTGGCCGCTGACACAGAGGTATTTGAAGAGACAATTAATGCACTACCATGTACCAATCCAGCAGAGGATAAAAAAATTGCCGACATATATTTTGCCGATACATATTTTGCCGGAGAGACAGATGATGAAGTATATGGACGATGCAGTTCAATGCTTGAGCCATATCTTAGAGGATATCTTGAGGGAATAGTAAATGCCCAGTCTAAGCTGTATGGTGCATATATTATTCCGGAACTGGTTGGAGATGACCTTGTAGAGGCTGTGAATACATGCTGCCGCAAGGGTAACGAAAGCTCTAGGATGGGTAGACCGGAGCTGGAGTATATGCTGGCAGATGAGACTACAAGGCGGGAGAGGCAGCAGATTAAATCAATCCTTGAACAGCATTATAATATAGTATCGAAGCAATATGATATGAAGAATTCTGCTGTGTTAGCTAACAGCAGGATTAACCTCAACGCAACACATAAATCAATCAGGAGCGGTATTACTTTGAATGTTCTTGAAATAATGGCGTGCGGTGGTTTCGTTCTCACTAATTATCAGGATGAGATTGCCGAATATTTAAGACCGGGAGAGGCCTGTGTTATGTATGAATCCATGGAGGATATGTATGAGAAGGCTTCGTTTTATCTGTCACATGGGACAGAGCGGAAGAGAATTGCAGCAGCAGGAAAAGAGCTCATCAGACGTGAATTTACATTCGAGAAGCGTATTAGACAGATGTTGGCGATATGATTGCTATTATTTTTCAGAAAATATATAAGGCAGGTGATAAGTATGCCGGATAACAGAGATTGTGAATATGATGTTCTGGTAATGGTTGTTCCTAAGGACTTTATGAGGCTTAGGGACAACTATCGCAGGCTGGAGGAGTATCTTCCGGGTCGTAATATTTTTTTTGTGGGTAACACAGAGGTTGGTGAACTTGTAAAGTCATCCGGCTTTGGCTCTCGGGTAGGCTGGATTGATGAGAATGATATTCTGAACTTTGATGATGTCCACCGCGTTATGGAGGAGCGGATGAGCGAATGGCTTGAGGGCAGGACACTTCCACGGAATATAACAGGTTGGTACTATCAGCAGTTCCTTAAGATGCAGTATGCGAGGATATGTAAGGACAGTTATTATATGGTGTGGGATGGCGATACTATTCCTTGTACACATTTTTCAATGTTTGCTGAAGATGGCAGACCTTATCTTGATTTGAAACATGAGTATCATGAAGAATATTTTAATACTCTTACAAAGCTTGTGCCGGAATTGCATAAATGCATTGAAAAGTCTTTTATCGCAGAGCATATGCTGATGAACTGTGACCTGATGGGCGGACTGATTGATGAAATTGAAAAATCGGGTTTTTCGGGAAATAAATTCTGGGAAAAGATAATATGGTCAATTGAGATGGCGAAGATTCAATCCAACAGCTTCAGCGAGTTTGAGAGTTACGGTACATATATTCTTTTAAAGCATCCTGAGAGTTACTGTCTCAGAAACTGGCATTCATTCAGGTACGGCGGTGCCTATTTTCATCCTGAACAGATTACGAGTGAGGATTATGAGTGGCTCGGAAAGGATTTTTCTGCCATATCTTTTGAAAAGGCACATTTTGTAAGAGAGGATCATGAGAACCTCTTCAACAATAAAAAGTATCAGGATAAGCTTTCGGCGAGACAGATGCTTGAGATTGCCCAGCAGGATTTTGAAGGGGATTCTTACATAGAGGTGTGGGATTAGAAAAAATAAGGAGGCAGCTTATGATTACAGCACTTATTTTATCCGGCGGAACGGGAACGCGCCTTGGCTTAGATATTCCGAAGCAGTATATTGAGGTGAACGGCAGGCCTATAATTTCCTATTGCATTGAGACGATTATAAAGTGTAAGAAAATTGATGCTGTACGGATTGTGGCAGCAGGTGAATGGCGTGATTTTATCGTGGAATGGCTTGAAAGGTATGATGTGGATAAGAAGTTCAGAGGCTTTTCCAATCCGGGAGAGAATAGACAGTTGTCTATATTTAATGGGTTATGTGATATAAGGAAATGTGGCCCGGAGGTTCGTTTTGTGGGGAATTCGCACGATTGTCCTGACGATAATTATGTGCTTGTACATGATGCGGCCAGACCATTGCTTACGCCGGAGCTTCTTGAGCGTTGCTTGGATGGTGCTGTGGGACATGATGGGGCAATGCCTGTATTGCCAATGAAAGATACCGTGTATTCAAGCTGTGACGGAAAGACGGTGTCAGGACTATTGAAACGCAGTGAGATATATGCAGGACAGGCACCGGAGGTGTTCCTGCTTGGGAAATACTATGAAGCTAATTTGAAACTGATGCCGGAGCGGATACATTCAATCAATGGTTCTGCGGAACCGGCAATCTTGGCAGGAATGGATGTTGCCATGATTCCGGGGGATGAGGGGAACTATAAGATAACAACAGCAGCAGACCTTGAGCGGTTCAAGGAAATAGTGAAAGTTACTTAAGAGAATGCTGCATGAAAGGAACACTTATGAAATCTTGGGTATTGCATGATATAGGTAGATGTACATTGGAGGAGGTTACTGCTCCTGTTCCGAAACCGGGAGAAGTACTGGTTGCCGTAAAAGCGGCAGGAATATGCGGCTCTGATATCCCGCGTATATTTAAGACAGGAGCTCACAATATGCCGCTGATTCCGGGACATGAATTTTCCGGGCAGGTTGCCACGCTTGGCGATGGGGTTAATCGGAAATGGATTGGAAAGCGTGTGGGCGTGTTTCCGCTCATTCCCTGCGGTAAGTGCAGACCGTGCATGGAGCGTAAGTTTGAGATGTGTAAGAGTTATAGCTATCTGGGCTCACGTCGAGATGGGGCTTTTGCACAGTATGTGGCGGTCCCGAAGTGGAATTTGCTTGAGCTGCCTGAGAATGTAGCCTATGAGGAAGCCGCGATGTTGGAGCCGATGTCAGTTGCAGTACATGCTATAAGGAGAGTAACACCGGGCATACATGACACGGTGGTTGTGTGCGGGCTAGGAACAATCGGACAGCTTATAGTGATGTTTTTGGTTGAACAGGGCGTTAAGAACATATTGGTAATAGGTAATAAAGAATTTCAGAAGCAGAGTATCTTAAAACTGGGTATAAAGGAAGAAAACTATTGTGACAGCAGGAGCACGGACGTGGATTCATGGATTATGGAACACACACAAGGATATGGCGCTAATGTGTTCTTTGAATGTGTGGGGAACAATACTACTGTCAGACAGGCGGTTGCACTGGTTGCACCTGCAGGACGGATATGTATGGTGGGTAATCCTGCTTCAGATATGAGTTTTGACCGTGATACATATTGGAAGATACTAAGACATCAGCTTATTGTGACGGGAACATGGAATTCTACATATTTTGGTGAGGATTCGGAAGATTGTCGTGATGATGACTGGCATTATGTACTTGAAAGGCTTCAGAACGGAAGCATCAAGCCTGCCAGGCTTATCTCCCACAGGTATGGCATCGATGAGCTTGATGAGGGTTTTCATATTATGAGGGATAAGACGGAGGATTATATCAAGATTATGATGAGTATAGACTGATAAGGACATATATTGTGTTGGTAATAATGGAGTGGTACGTCTGGTTAAGGATGTTGGATTAGAGAAGGGAAATCAGAGGTATGAAAATATCTATACTGACAGAACCGATTGGTTCAAATTATAACAATAATGAAAAATACGGTGGGCATAAAGCTGTAACGCGCAGCCTGATTGAAGGCTTCGATAAGATTGGTTTTACGGATTATAATTATAACCCGTCCAATATTGAGGATTTAGCAGAACAAGTACATGTGCTTTTTGGAGCTGATACGCTGATATGGGCCATCGAACAGAAAAAGCTGGGCAGAATTAAGAAGCTTACAGCGGGGCCTAATGTTGTTGTTTTTTCTTCAGATAAGGATGGACTAATAGCAAGCCCGGAGGTTGAGCTGTATTTACAGCCATCACAGTGGGGTGTTGAGGTTCATAATGAGAGAAATAATAAGATAATTGGTAGATGCAGACAATGGGCGGCAGGAGTTGATTTAAATAACTTTATTATGAATCGGTATAAGTGCCATAATAGAAAAGTGCTTATTTATCAGAAATTGAATTTATCGCCGATTCTAGCGAATAAGGTGGAGTTCCTTTTAAGGAATAAAGGGTATGATACAGTTATATTCAGGTATGGCTCATATAAGTTTGAAGAGTATATTAAGACTTTGAATGAAGTGAGCTTTATGGTTACGATAGGCGGCTTTGAAAGTCAGGGACTGTATATGGCTGAGGCGTGGGCTATGGATGTCCCTACGTTGTGTCTTTCGTCAGATACTATTATCTGGGATGCAGATGATGGAATATACAAGTATTGCAGTAATGGCAGGATAAATGTTAATGCTCCATACTTATGTGATTTGACGGGGGCAGAATGGAGAAATCTGCACGAATTGATGGGGTTAATTGAAAATATTGACTCTATTCTTGAGAAAACTTCTCCAAGACAATGGGTTCTTGATAATATGTCTGATGAAGTATGTGCAAGGAAGTTTTTAGAAATGGTAGGAGTGGAAAAATAGAAGTAACTTT
>CAMAKT010000189.1 GCA_945836135.1 uncultured Clostridia bacterium
ATCTTATACTATTAGAGCAGACAATCAAGCATGATACCGAGGAGTATAAGAAGGGACAGGAAGAACTTGTAGAAGGTGTGGATGCAAGGGTCAAGATTAAGGGCTCCATATACCCGGGAGTAAAGCTTTCCTTTGGTGATACCATGTATCATATTAAGGACCGCAATGATTACTGCCAGTATGCAAAGCAGGGGGCCGATGTCGTAAGACTGCCATTGTAAAAGAGGTGAAAGTATGAGACCTGTTGAGATGACCGGAATTGTTAACCGTACAACGGATTATGCGCAGATGAAGCATAGTGAAGACCAGAAACCCATAATGGATCAGGCAAACTATCAGACGCAGTTTAACAAGCAGATAGAGCATAATTCCGAGACTGTGGTTAAGAAGAACGATTCCGAGTGGAAGCATGAGAAGTTCGATGCCAAGGAAAAAGGGAAAAACACATACTATAATAACCGGAAAAAGAAAGAAAAGAAAGAGGAGGATGGCAAGGTCAAACCGGCACGCCCGATGTCATTTGATGTGCGGATTTGACATACCATTTACAACACAATGACTGCACTTGAAATAATACTACTTCTAATTGGAATTATCTGTGTGGCTGCCAGCTTTATATTTTTTATGAAGATGGACGGGCCGGAGAACGTATCTAATGTTAATGTTGGTCTTAGCGACAAACAGAAGGAAGATATCAAGAAACAGATTTCTGCTGCTTATCAGGAGCAGATGGACGAAATGACCGATAAAGTCAAGGAGAACACCGAGTCGGCACTTGAGAAGCTCTCAAATCAGAAGATACAGGAACTGTCGGAATATTCTGAGACGGTGCTTGCTGATATTAATAAGAATCATAATGAGGTAATGTTCCTTTATGATATGCTGAATGAGAAGAGCAAGGAAGTCCATAATAATATTCGGGATATTAACATTGCTGTTGACAGATTCAATGAGGCTGAGAAAAAGGCTGAGGTTGAGTCCGGGAAAGATGCGGATAAAGAAGAAACGAAGCCGGCGGCAAAGAAAACGGTCAGACCGCGCACGTCTGTAAAGAGCACAGCTGCTAAGAGCAAAAACGTAATGGAATCTCAGGAGGAAGTTTTGACAGAGACGGCAGTTTCACTGGAGAGTGAACCGAAGAAGCCAACAGCAAAGAAGACTGCCACAGGGCGTAGAAAGACATCCAAGCCTGAAGAAATATTGGAAGAGAGTTCTTCGCCGGCTGTCAACACAGAGTTTATGATGGGCTCCAATAAAAAGGAAGCTGTATTAACCCTGCACAATGAAGGAAAAAGCAATGTGGAGATTGCCAAGATATTAGGACTTGGCGTCGGTGAAGTTAAGCTTGTGATAGATTTATTTAAAGGACAGAAGTAAAAATGAGACTGAATTATTTTCTACGCGGACTTGGAGTCGGCATCGTTATTACAACACTAATTCTTACAATTTCACATAGTGCCAACAGGAAAATGTCAGACAACGAGATAATTGAACGTGCACGGGAACTGGGAATGACATTTGAAACACAGCCGGAGTCCGCATCAAAAGAAGAGCCTACGTCAGTTATTGAGACAACGGAGAAAGAGACAACACAGCAAGAAACAACACAGAAAGAGACAACACAGTCTGAGACTTCACAGCCGGAGACGACGAAGGAACAGACGACGCAGGGAGAGACAACACAGTCTGAGACTTCACAGCCGGAGACGACGAAGGAACAGACAACACAGGGAGAGACAACACAGAAAGAGACAACACAGTCTGAGACTTCACAGCCGGAAACAACGAAGGAATCGACGACCCAGGAACAAACGACGCAGGAAGAATCGTCACAGGAGAATACTACGGCTCAGAACGGTGATGTTATTACATATACTCTTACGGTGGCGCGGGGAATGAGTTCCAACGCCGTATGCAGATTACTCAATGAAAACGGAATTATTGACAATGCCGTTGACTTTGACAATTATCTTGTAAGCAATGGCTATGCAGAAAAAATACGTGTCGGCAGCTTCGAAGTGCGCTCGGATATGAGTTATGAGGAGCTGGCAACGACATTATGTTCCAGATAACATTTATGCAAAAAAAGCTTGCATTTATTAATCACTTATGATATTCTTAGCTTTGTGTGAAAAAACACATGCGTGGATTTCCTATGGTCCCTTGCTCGGGGTGACGGAGAGTGGAAGCGCATGGAAGAAAATTAAAAACCACAGGAGGTACTAAAATGAGCGTTATTTCTATGAAGCAGTTACTTGAGGCAGGTGTACATTTCGGACACCAGACAAGAAGATGGAACCCTAAGATGGCAGAGTACATCTACACAGAGAGAAACGGAATCTACATCATTGATCTTCAGAAGTCCGTTAACAAGGTAGATGAGTGCTATCATGCATTGGCTGATATCGTAGCTGATGGCGGTACAGTATTATTCGTAGGTACTAAGAAGCAGGCACAGGAGGCTGTTAAGACAGAGGCTGAGCGTTGCGGTATGTACTATATTAATGAGAGATGGTTAGGCGGTATGCTTACCAACTTCAAGACTATCCAGAGCAGAATTGCACGTCTGGTTGAGATTGAGACAATGGAGCAGGATGGTACATTCGATGTTCTTCCTAAGAAGGAAGTTATCCAGCTCAAGAAGGAGATGGAGAAGCTTCAGAAGAACCTTGGCGGTATCAAGAACATGAAGAAGCTTCCGGATGCTATTTTCGTAGTAGATCCTAAGAAGGAGAGAATTTGTATTCAGGAGGCACATATCCTTGGAATTCCTCTTTTCGGTATTGTAGATACTAACTGCGATCCTGAGGAGTTAGATTATGTTATTCCTGGTAACGATGATGCTATCAGAGCAGTTAAGCTTATCGTTGCAAAGATGGCTGATGCAGTTATCGAGGCTAATCAGGGTGAGGCTGCTGATGTTGAGTACTCTGAGGAAGCTGAAGCTGAGGTTGAGGAAGAGGCAGTAACAGAGGAATAATTTCCGAACCGTATAAGGGGCATGTATTTTGCCCCTTTAATAATTTGATAAGAATTTTTGAGTATATGGAGGAAGATTGAGATGGCAGAGATTACCGCAGGAATGGTAAAAGAGTTAAGAGAGATGACCGGCGCCGGAATGATGGATTGCAAGAAGGCTCTTGCAGCTACAGAGGGCGATATGGACAAGGCTGTTGAGTTCTTAAGAGAAAAGGGACTTGCAGCTTCCGCTAAGAAGGCAAGCAGAATTGCAGCAGAAGGTGTTGTTAAGACATTAGTTGCAGATGACAAGAATGCAGTAGTAGTAGAAGTTAACTCCGAGACAGACTTCGTTGCAAAGAACGAGAAGTTCAATGCATACGTTGCTCAGGTGGCAGAGCAGGCTATGGCTTCTAACTCTGCTGATATGGCTGCATTTATGCAGGAGCCATGGATTGGCGACAACAGCCAGACTGTTGAGCAGGCTCTTTCCGGAATGGTTGCTATCATCGGTGAGAAGTTAACTATCAGAAGATTTGAGAAGATTACCAACGCTGACCTTGTTGTATCATATACACATGGCGAAGGCAAGATTGGTGTTCTTGTTGAGGCATCCACAGATGTTGTCAACGATGACATCAAGGAAGCTCTTAAGAATGTTGCAATGCAGATTGCAGCTCTTAACGCCAAGTATGTTACAGTTGATGAAGTTCCTGAGGAGTTCAAGGCTCATGAGACCGAGATTATCAAGGCTCAGATTGCTAATGACCCTAAGGCTGCCGGCAAGCCGGAGAAGGTTATCGAGGGCATGATTACAGGTAAGCTCAACAAGGAGCTTAAGGAAATCTGCTTAAATGACCAGGTATACGTTAAGGCTGAGGATGGCAAGCAGACAGTTGCTGCTTACCTTGCACAGGTTGGCAAGGCTAATAACGCTAAGCTTTCCGTTAAGAAGTTCATCCGTCTTGAGAAGGGCGAAGGCCTTGAGAAGAAGGAAGAGAACTTTGCAGAAGAGGTTGCTAAGCAAATGAATATGTAACTTTATTTTTACAGCGAATTAAAAGCTCGTAAATCCTAGTAAATACAAGGGTTTTCGGGCTTTTTCTTATGTTATCGTCCGTGATACAAATGGTGGTTTTTGGTGTATTTTTATACCGAGTTGGGGAAGAGTTGGGGAAAAAGTTGGGGAAAGAGATTTTCCCCAACTCCTCGTGGGACTTTGCGTCTTTCTTTGTTTATGTTAATTGAGTATGTTTATCAGGAATTTGATAAAAGTAATTCATAGTTGCATAAAATGATACATTATGCTAATATATATTAAAAGCATATTTCTTGATATAATTCTTTCTATTCATATTCTATTTCATTTCAGAGGTCTATGCTTTTATTTCCATTAATAAGCAGGAGACGTCTGGAGAGACCTCCTGTACAACATCTAAGGAGGTATTGATATGAAGGATACTTATGAAACCACATTCTCTGAGAACGAAGGAGAAATTATTGAGGATGTACCAAAAGCAAATCGAAGATATAAGGATACTGTTTTCAGAATGTTATTCTCTGATAAAGTTAATCTGCTGTCGCTTTATAATGCGGTGACCGGGAAGCATTACGATAATCCGGAGGAACTTCGGATTGTTACACTTAAAAATGCCATTTATATGGGAATGAAGAATGATTTGGCTTTCATTGTTGAGACTAGCATATTCCTGTATGAACACCAGGCTACGATTAATCCTAACATACCACTTCGGGATTTGTTCTACATAGCCATGGAATATCATAAGCTGGTTGGCAAGCGCACTCTGTATTCTTCGGCATTACAGAAGATTCCGGCACCAAAATTCGTGGTATTCTATAACGGAACTGATGAGATGGGAGAGTGTAAGGAATACAGGCTTTCGGATGCTTATGAGAGTAATTCCTGTGAACCAAGCCTAGAACTTAAGGTTACGATGCTCAATGTAAATGAGGGGCATAACGAGGAACTTATGAAGCAATGTGCCACTCTTAAGGAATATGCCCAATATGTATCAAGAGTGTGACATTATGCCGCGGTCATGGAACTTGACGTGGCAGTGAAGCGAGCCATAGATGAGTGTATCAAGGAGGGGATACTGATGGATTTTCTTAGTGCGAATCGCTCAGAGGTCGAGCTGACCAGCTTATTTGAATACAACAAAGAGGAAGAGGAAAAGAAGCTACGCAAGGCAGAATATGAGCTGGGTGTTGAGAAGGGAGAAGAAAAAGGACAAGTCAAGACAATGCTAAGGGCCGTGGAAAAACTTGTA
>CAMAKT010000190.1 GCA_945836135.1 uncultured Clostridia bacterium
ACGCCGGGGATATTTGTTTTTATTACTTCCATTCTCAAATATTATTATTCTGGGTCTTGTATTAATTAATCTTTCGCTTCCGGAATATATTACCAGAAGCTTCGGTGGCCGTGACAGACTCAATTTCGTACTGATTGCCGTATGCATACTTCTCTTTGTGCTGGCAATAAGGTCAATCTTTACAACGAATTATCTTCTGAATGAAGGTGGGGATTTTAGCATTGCATATAAGAACAGCGCTTCGTTGATTCGAGGCAGGGTAGTAAAGACTGTGCTGCTTATGCTTTTTTGGAATATTCTTGTATGTTTGGTTGTAGGTGCTTTGTTTTTAGTTATCTCATTTATTGTGATTTTGGGGACAATGCTGCTTGATATGACGCATGTAGGAATTGCGTTATACCTGACGGTTATCAAGACAGTTAAGACAGTAATAACTCTTGCACTGGTGCTTATTTCATCGCCGATGTCATACATGGTCATCACAAGTATGTTCTTCCGCTACAGAAGCAAAGACATAGACAACGGACAGAGTGTATCAGAGGTGACTCGGGAAATACTTGAACATCCGCCGGAATGCAAAAAAGGCCTTAGATTCGCAGCAATTATGTCCACGGTTATAGCTTTCACACTGATATGTGTATATATATTCAGGGCTATAGTTGCCAATCCTTTTGACAGGGTGGAGCTTTTGCAGGTACCGGAAATAACAGCGCATAGGGGAAGCTCGCTGGTGGCACCTGAAAATACTATGGCGGCATTTACACAGGCGGTTGAGGATGTGGCGGACTATATTGAGCTAGATGTGCATTTGACATCGGATAACATGGTGGTGGTGCTTCATGACAACAGTCTTAAACGGACGACAGGGTTAGCACAGAATGTATGGCAGACTTCTTATGATGTAATCAAAAAGCTGGATGCAGGAAGCTGGTTTTCACCGGAATTTGCGAATGAGCCTATACCTACGCTTGAAGAGGTGATTGAAAGCGTCGGGGATGATGTGAAGCTCAACATAGAGGTGAAGTACAACAAGAAAGAGCAGGGACTAACACAGCGGGTGGTGGATATTATTGAGTATTACCATTTGGAGAACAGGTGTGTTGTGACCTCGTCTGACTATTCTGTATTACAGGAGGTTAAAAGGCTGAATGAGGATATTCGCACAGGTTATATTCTGTCTGCCGCATACGGAGCTTATTATTCCGCAGGAAATGTGGATATTATAAGCATCAATTATAATTATCTGAATAAGGCTCTTGTTGATGCGGTTCACGGAAACGGTAAAGAAATATATGTGTGGACAGTCAATTCACCTAATGTTGTCAGGAGCCTTGCCAACATGGGAGTGGACAATATCATAACTGATGACCCCGTTATGGCAAGAGAGGTAGTGTATTCAAGGTATTCAGTGAGGGAACTGGTGAATATACTTGATTATGTGTTCGGAAGAAACAGTTATTGACAAATATCATACAAGGAGGAAAAGCATGGAATATGATTTGAAGTATTTGAGAAGTGTGGCAAGAAGCTATCCGACGATAGCGGCAGCCTCAACGGAGATAATTAACCTTCAGGCAATTATGAATCTGCCAAAGGGAACAGAACATTTTCTTACCGACATTCATGGCGAATATGAGCAATTCTGCCATGTGTTAAAAAACGGTTCCGGTTCGGTGAGACGAAAGATAGATGAGGAATTCGGCAATACACTCAGTAGCAAGGATAAAAAGAGTCTCGCAACACTAATATATTACCCGGAGCAGAAGCTGGAGGTTATTCTTGCACAGGAAGAGAATCCTGACGATTTCTACAAGATAACGCTTCACCGCCTGATAAAAATACTTCGTCGTGTAACTTCCAAATACACAAGTTCAAAGGTGCGCAAGGCTATGCCGAGGGAGTTTGCCTATATTATTGAGGAACTTATCCATGAAAAGACGGAGGTTACGGATAAGGAAGCATATTATAATTCGATAATAAATACAATAATCCGTATCGGACGGGCGGATGCGTTTATTATCGCATTGTCGCAGCTCATACAGAGGCTTGTAATAGATCACCTTCATATAGTGGGTGATATATTTGACCGTGGTCCGGGGGCACATATTATTATGGATACTTTGCTCAACTATCACTCAGTTGACATACAGTGGGGTAATCATGATATTGTGTGGATGGGTGCAGCCAGCGGACACCGCGCATGTATAGCCAACGTAATCAGGCTCTCCGCCAAATACGGCAATCTGAACGTGTTAGAGGAGGGCTATGGTATCAACTTGATACCACTGGCTCGTTTTGCCATGGAGACCTATAAGGATGACCCATGTGACTGCTTTGACATTACATACTCCAAGGAAGATTACAATGAGAATGACTTGGAGCTTGACAAGCGGATGCACAAGGCTATAGCGGTTATTCAGTTTAAACTTGAAGGGCAGATAATAAAGGAACGCCCGGATTTTCTTATGGACAAAAGGTTACTCCTTGATAAGATGGACCTTGAAGAGGGTACGGTTACTATAGGACGCAAAAAATATGAGCTTAAGGATACGAATTTCCCAACTATAGACCCCGATGACCCTTATGCACTTTCTGAGGAGGAAAAGTCCATAATGGACAGGTTGCACACAGCTTTTATGAGCTGCGGAAAGCTTCAGCAGCATGTACGGTTCCTTTTTGCCAAGGGAAGTCTGTATAAGGTTTACAACGGAAACCTGCTTTTCCACGGCTGTATTCCCCTCAATGAGGACGGAAGTTTCCGCAAGGTCAATATCGGCGGGAAAAAGTTTGCCGGCAGAGTATTGTATGACATACTGGAATACTGGGCGAGAAAGGGGTATTTTGCCAAGGATGATGCAGATCATCACGAGGAGAAATCCTTCGGACAGGATATAATGTGGTTTATCTGGTCGAATGAGAATTCGCCGGTATACGGCAAAGAGAAGATGGCCACCTTCGAGAGGTATTTCCTCAAGGATAAAGAGGTTCAGGACGAGAAAAAGGATTACTACTATCAGCTCATTGACAAGGATGAGATTGTGGACAAAATATGTGAGGATTTTCATTTGGACCCGTCCTCAGCTCACATAATTAACGGTCATATGCCCGTGGAAATTAAGAAGGGTGAGAGCCCTGTAAGATGCCATGGCAGGGTGCTGATTATTGACGGCGGTTTCTCAAAAGCATACCAGTCTAAGACCGGAATTGCAGGTTATACATTGACCTACAATTCCTATGGTCTGCGTCTGGTATCCCATGAACCTTTTGAGACTGTGGAATCGGCAATTCTTAAGGAAAGTGACATTCATTCCGAGACTGTGGTGGTTGAGAATATGGCGGCAAGGCGTCTTGTTGCCGACACGGACATAGGGAAAAGACTCAAAGAAAACATAGCGGAGCTGGAGGCACTGCTTAACGCATATTATGAAGGACTTATCCCGGAGGGGGAGTAAAAGCAAAAAGAAAGCTGCGAACCAGCTATTCTTTATTTTGAGCAAAGGGAAGGTACAGTATAGATGACTTGTTACGATGAACAATTACAACAGCTTCACGAGAAAATGATGCGCTCTAAACAGTTGGATGCGATGGTAAAGGAACTCCGAAGCCAGAGAGACTACCTTACTGCCCGAGTTAATGAACTGAAAAGCAATATGCTGGATGAACAGGCTGATGTGAATCGATTAGAAGGGCGCAGCCTTGCGGCTTTTTTCTACAATGTGATTGGAAAAATGGATGAGAAGTTAGACAAAGAGAGACAGGAAGCATACGCAGCCAGAGTCAAATATGATGCCGCCGTGAGAGAACTGGAAGGCATTGAAAATGACCTGAGCAGGTATGAATCAGAACAGTCAACCCTGCAGGGCTGCACGTCGAAGTATGAAGCAGTTCTGAAAGAGAAAGCGGATGTAATCAAGGCTTCCGGCAGCTTAAAGGGAGAAGAAATATTTAGACTGGAGGAGAGAAGCACCTTTCTTGAAAGTCAGAAGAAGGAGCTTCAGGAAGCGATTTGTGCAGGCAATACGGCACTTAACACTGCTAAACAGGTTCTTTCAAGTCTTGACAGTGCAGAAGGATGGGGAACATGGGATTTGCTTGGAGGAGGGTTAATCGCTGATTTAGCGAAACACAGCAGTCTGGACGAAGCTCAGGAATCCATAGAGCAGTTGCAATCACAGCTTCGCAGCTTCAAGACAGAATTGTCAGATGTAACCATTCAGGCGGATATACAGGTGAATGTGGATGGTTTTCTTAGGTTTGCAGATTATTTCTTTGATGGTCTATTTGCTGACTGGGCAGTACTTGACAAGATTAATGATTCCCAGAATCAGGTCGAAAACATAAAAAGTCACATTGAGGAAGTGCTTTCAAGTCTGAACACAATGATGCACTCCGCAGAAAAGGAACAGGAAGAAATCAGGAATAAAATAGATGCACTGGTGCGAGAGACACAGGTGTAGAGGGATAAAAAGAAGGATATAGACGATATTCTGAAGAGCAAAACCGCCTGTTACATCTGGCTTAGATATAACAGGCGGCTTTCTTATCTTATTTAGTGATGATGGTTCCGCCCTTGCCGCATACGGCATCCTTGGCATGTTCGAGGTTGGCAATAATAGCTGTACGACCTGTGCCTGCTTCTACAAATTCGATGGCCGCATTGACCTTAGGCAGGGTAGTAATCGGGCCGAAGTCGCCTGTGGCGGCATAAGGCTTGATATCTGATACGGTAACTTTGTCAAAGGATTTCTCATCCGGGGTGCCTGCATTCAGTGTGAGCTTATCATATACGGTAAGGAATAAAAGTGTGTCAGCCTGTGTCATCTCTGCGAGACGAGCTGCAACATAATCCTTCTCAATGATTGCGCTGGCGCCCTTAAGCTTGGTGCGCTGCTCAAGTACGGGAATTCCACCGCCACCTGCAGCAATTACAATCTGGTGTGCGTCAAGAAGTGCATTGACGGCATCTATCTCATAGATATCAAGCGGCTTCGGCGCTGCAATTATTCTGCGGTAGCCCTTGTCTTCCTTCACAACATAATTGCCCTTGGCTTCCTCGGCTTCTGCTTCCTCTTTGGTCATATATCTGCCTATTACCTTGGTCGGATTGGAAAAAGCAGGGTCGAAAGGATCAACCTTGACCTGAGTTATAATCGTTGAAACCGTCTTGT
>CAMAKT010000191.1 GCA_945836135.1 uncultured Clostridia bacterium
CAGAAGCCTGCGATATCTTAAGCACTAATTTTTTGCCGGATTTGGTAGTAGTAAAAACAACTCCATCGCTGTCTTCCCTGCCTCCGGCAAGAAAAGACAGCTCCTCGCCGGCTATCCCGAATCGTCCTGCAAGTTCATCTCTAATGCTTTCTTTTAAAATCTTCATACAATCATCTTCCCTCTCGCTGACTTAAGTTTTTTCATCTTGACTGTTTCATAAGCAGCTTGCCTCTCTGCAATTAATTATATGTTTTTACAGATACCTTACACACCTCGCAACCGCGCTTCAATATCTGATGCGGTATACAAAATATCGGTTACAATTACCTTATCACCACGAATCGTATAGAATACTGAATAATTATCTACGAGCATTCTTCTTAATTCCATTCTTTTTTCCGGTTCGGAATCCATGATTCTGTAACGTTGTGGAAAAGAATCTAAGGATAAAATCTCATCAGCTATTCGATTGTATTGTCCCATTGCATTTTCTGGTGCAAGTAATTCTACAGCAATATAATCATATATATCTTCCATGTCTTGCAATGCTTCTTTTGTAATCTCTACCTTATATTGCTGCATTAATGCCTCTCTCTAAATGCCGTAAAAGCACTAGCTGCATCCTCGACATTTCCTTTTTCGATATCTGCATAACCTCTTTCTAGTTTTTGGTGTATCTGCGATACAGACATCATATCTGCATTCACCGAATTAGCAGTTTTGGGTAAAACAACAGAAAAAGGAATTCCACCTACCAAAGTTATCTGTTTCAAATACATATCTATAGCCGTTGCCATTGGTATTCCTAATTGAGCGAGTACATTCTCTGCATTTTCCTTTACATCCGGATTAACTCTTAAATTTAATGTTGCTGTCTTTCCCATGACACGCACCTCCTTCTTCCTAATTGTAACGCATTATGCGTTACAATTCAACCTATTTTGATTCACTAACCCTTCCTGCAACCTCAGCATCTGCGACACATTTAACACCTCCTACTGAAGCACCAACCGATATCGTTCAAGGTTATCTATTTTACCTTCATACACAAATCCATTTTTTATTGCAATGTTTTTACTTGCAATTTGCTTCGCATCACATTCAATGATACAACTACCAATACCCAAATATCTTGCATATTCTATAAGTTCTTTTGTTACCTCATCTGCAATTCCTATTCCCCAATAATTTCTATTTATAATCCATCCTATCTCATAGTCAGATTGTTCATAAGAATGAAATATCGCATGGTCAATTACTTTACCGGTTAATTTCCACACAATCGCATAAACCAATGGTGGTTCGCACAATCCCGCTGTTTGAATAAAATCTTTTGTCATCTCCATGTTAAAGGCAGATTCTATATATCTCATAACTCTTACATCAGAAAGCACATTATATAAATCGTCAGCATCTTCTATATTCAAATTTCGGATAATACATCTTTCTGTTATTAACTCCATACACACCACCATAAAATACCGATTTATCGTTTTCATAACACAAAAATTATACCTCTTTTCCGCTTTAACCACAATGACATATCTTTGATTTTTATTGCCACCACCGCCACGATGTTATATAATGAATTCCGGACTGGATGCATAGCGCGACAGCGCGATATGAGCATGAAGCGAAGCGGAATGCGAATAGCACCGCGAAGACTTCGCGATAAGATATTTTTCCCAAGAAAGGCGAACTTAACTATGAGTACAATGGCAGAAGCAATTCTCGCAGGCAATCTTGCAGAAGTAAAACGTCTTCAAATAGAGAACCCGTCCTGCATAGATGAACTATACAACGGCATGACACTCCCCAATCTGGCAGCTTCCACCGGAAATCTCGATATTTTCAAATACATTGTCGAATACTCCCGGGCAAGCTTTAATGAAACTGATGAGGACAACAGAACAGCTCTTTTCTACGCCGTTCCCACAGACAATGTAGAACTGGCAAAATATATCGTGGAAAGGCTTGGAATGTCAGGACTTTACGGGGATAAAAATCTGATTACACCTTATGATGTGGCGATAGAAAGCGGTGCTGTGAATGTAACGGCATATTTCAGAAAAAAGTACGGCAATATAGAGGACATGTACAGGAATCCTATCCGCACCGGAATGCATCCTGACCCTTCAATAGTCTGCGTCGGCGATGACTTTTATATGGTCAACTCTTCATTCATATATTTCCCGTGCATACCAATATCCCATTCTAAGGATTTGATTCATTGGGAGGTAATCGGACACGCCATCACCAACCCGGAGTGGGCATATATCAATGAGCTTGAGGGCGGCCGGGGCTACTGGGCGGCCGATATCTCATACAATGAAGGACGTTTCTATATCACTGCCACCTACCGTCTCAATGATACGGGCACGGTATACCGCAGGCAGATGGTGGTATCCTCGGACAAGCCGGAGGGACCATACTGCGAACCGGCATTTATTGACGAGGACGGCATTGACCCTTCCATTTTCACCGATGACGACGGCAGACGGTATATGCTCCTCAACCGCGGTGCCAGAATCTTTGAGATAAGCAGCGACGGAACGAAGCAGCTCTCCCCTGCCACACTTCTCTACTACGGAAGCCAGAAGCGCGCACCGGAGGGTTCACATCTTCTTAAAAAGGACGGCTGGTACTATCTTTTCCAAGCGGAGGGCGGAACCGGCGAAGGTCATCGAATAACCGTTGCCAGAAGCCGCAGCCTTTTCGGCGTGTATGAGCCTTGCCCGTACAATCCAATAATGCGACAGAACAATCCGAAGGCAGGTATACAGCGCTGCGGACATGGTAAGCCTGTATGCACGCCTAATGGCGAGTGGTACATTCCATATCTGTGCGGACGACAGATTGAAGGCAAATACAGTATGCTGGGCAGGGAAACAGCCCTTGACAAAATCACCTGGACTGCCGATGGCTGGCCTATCGTCAATAATCTTGAAGGTCCAAGCACTCTTGCCATAAAGCCGGACCTTCCTGACCATCCTTTTGCCCTTTCAGACACAGATGGCGGCAGCTTCTCAAAGGGTCTTTCCCATGCATGGTCATGGGTGAGAGTTCCGGAAACCGATTCCTACAAAATAGTGGATGCAGCACTCCTGCTTCGTGCCGGACGCGCCCCTCTGTCAACAATGTACTCCCGCAATATACTTGTACGCCCACAGGAGGCATTCTGCTTCTCAATCACTTCCTCCTTAAGACTTGACAGTGAGGTTCTTAAGTACAATGACGGCGAAGCAGGCATTACCTGCTACTATGATGAAAATACATACCTTACCTTCAATGTGGTCAATAAAGGCGGACACCTCTGCCTTAAGGTAAGTGAGCACATCGACACCACCACAACCGATGCAGCCTGCGTTGACCTTGGCATATCCTCTGCTTCCGCTGATGGCAAAATAACCCTTAATATTGATACGCATTACCTTAAGAGAGATTTCTCATATTCTGTGGGTGAAAGCAGTCTTACACATATATGCAGCCTTGACAATGTATACTATCTGTGTGATGAAGGACTGAAAAAAGGCAAGCGTTTCACCGGCGCAATGCACGGAATGTACGCTTACCTTCCAAATAAAAAAGACGTAGATATTTCTTCAGATGTGCTGCCGGATAGGAATACACCGGTATATGCATGTTTTGAGAGCTATTTGTAACTGTTCCTTGAAAATACTCCTACAAGATATTTGGGTTAAATTTAACCGAAATGTCTTGTAGGAAAACAATTATAGGAAAATACACATGAGCTCTTGCATACAAGCTAGCTTTCGTTATCAAATAACACACTACCAAACACCATATCCGGAGACACATCATATTTCCACATTTCTGTGCTCTGTGAATAAATATTTATCATTATCTTTTCATTGGATATTGTATAATCCGACAGATTACACCCAAACTTTTCAATAAGCTCCTGGTGTTCTTTCTCCAATTCTTTCACCGCAATGTCGTATGCCTCATGCAGCAAATCCAATGTGTCATATATTCCAAGCCATACGTCTACATCATGAGATTCTTTGAATCCCCTTATTAGGAAGTAAAAAGTATCACTCATAATCAATCCTCTTTATATGGTAATATAATCCTGTTTCCCGTTTCGGTTACTCTGTAATACTTATCCGTTTCCGTATCAACCATAAGTACAGGTATAACTCCACTATCAAGTACGGTCACATCTATGTAATAATGGCTCTCTCCATCATAATATATATCATGAAAACTCGGATCCCCGGAAATCTCTGCAGTACCAACATGTCCAGCTATAACCTTCATATCAAGTCCTTCTATCTTTCCGGTTTCTGCAGGATATTTCCCAACAAATATCTCCTCTCCCGTTCCCCATTCCCATAAATCACCAGCTTCTTCGTCAATGCCCGCATGGACAAATATCGTATTTCCTTCAGTATAATATCTTGGAAGATTCTCTATCCATTGTATATATTTATCATCGTCTCCGTCATCTTCTCCCATGCTATTCACCAAATGGTTGATTGACGAGTCACCCCAAAGAACAAACTCTTCGTGATTTCCCATAAGTGCAACTACTTTATTAGTTCCATATTTACATTGTAGATTCATGATTTTGTCAAGCACTCCATAATTATCGGGACCTCCATGTATGTAATCCCCCAGCAGAATAAGCATTGTTCCTTCTTCCTCAAGATGCTCTGTTACCAATGAAAGAGCATCTTCAAATGCATTCTGCATGCCATGAATATCACTCATGCAGTATATTTTCATTTAAACATTCCTCCTCACTTTAAATACTCCAAAAATTCCAGTAAATTTTTCAAAATCTTATCACAACCTCCATTCAAAAAGCATCTGTTAGCACCGTTTTCTTTCCATTATTATTTATCAGCTATGCGGGTCTTTATTTTATCCTGAGATATTTATTCTATTTTACCATATAATATCATCCGGTTCCTTAGCTTCATCCAAAAGCTTTTCCCACTTGCTCATCACTTTACATGCCTTGGCATATTCCTTTGAGTACCTAATCACATCATTACCGTTTTTTTCACTTTCTTTATACCTCAAATAATCTCCAAAAGCTTTCAGCGCACCCCTAAAAGCTTGTCTTTTTTCATCATCAGGTATATA
>CAMAKT010000192.1 GCA_945836135.1 uncultured Clostridia bacterium
TCAGTCTCATAAGTTCTCCTTCCATGTATCATTCTGATAGGCAATTGCGAAACTCCATTTTTTCGTAGAACAGTTGTGTAATTTTACTATATTACGAGCTGGACTCTTTGCAAACGTCGGTGCTTAGCGGCTGTACTTTAGCCGCTTATGCACCGCTACGCTTGCAACGAAGCGAGAGCGTGTCCAGCGACAATATAGTAAAATTACACAACGTCCGGCGACAATTCGCTGAGTTTCGCAATTGCCCGGTTAATCACAATCCAAATCTCCCCACCGTGTCCACATACATCTGCGGCAGTCCCACATCGTATGACCTGCCCTTTATGCGGCAGCCCATCATGCCCGATTCCGCGCGCACCTGCTCAAGGGCATCCGTAAGCTGGATTTCACCACGGCTGAGCTTATTATTGCGGATATTGTCCTCAAGTACCTTGTAGACATCCTCGGTAAGTATGTACTGACCAAATACCGCAAAGTACCTGCTGCCTTCCTTGGTTTTTACCGCAAGGTTCTCCTGTGCATAATCCACCGTCGGCTTCTCTACAATGCAGTCAAGCCGCATATCCCGCTCATCCGTGTGCTCCCAGACGCCGTGCATGATTCCGTAGTGAACCACCTGCTCCTTCGGCACCTCATGCATTGATACAACAGGAAGTCCGTAGGCTTCATAGCACTTAATAAGCTGGCTGGAACATGTCTCACCTATAAAAGAATCATATATCATGTCACCCAAAAGCAGAAGCACCGGCTCTCCTGAAGCGAACTCCCGGCTCTGATATACAGCGTGCCCGAAGCCTTTTCGCTCCTTCTGATATACATAGTGTATCTTCTTTCCGATTTCCACAAGACGATTTTCGTAAGCCTGCTTATCCTGTGAAAGCTTATCATAATTCTCATCCGCCATAGGTGCAAAGAAAGCTTCATAGAGCGGTCTTTCTCCCTCACCTATAATAAGGCACACCTCTTCTATTCCCGACTGCATGAGCTGTTCAAGAAGCACCATAAGAACAGGCTTAAAAAGTCCGTCCTTGTCCAGCACCGGAAGAAAATCCTTCTTCACAGCCTTGCTTGCAGGATACAGTCTGGTTCCGAAGCCCGCCACCGGAATAACAGCCTTGCGCACCTGCTGTTTAGGCCTTAGCGTAAGTGGAAATGCTCCCATTTTTCTCTCATTGTTCAGGTAATCTATAAGTGCCTTCTGGCATTCCTCATCCTTTGCAAGAAGCTGTACCGTGCCGTCGCCCTGGGAACCCACGCCCTTGGCTCCGTATATCCACTTCCGAATGTTCTCATCGTTAAGAACCGAATGCAGCACCGGTGACCTAAGCTGGCTCGGACAGGCAGGCGCCACCTTCTTGTCAAAATTCGCCTGTACCTCAACCATAAGTTCTCCAAGCCCCTTGGCATCCCCTGCCTGTAGCAGTGCATCGGCCCTTGCAATATACTCTCTGTTGTCCGCTCCCAGTGCCTCATGCACCGCCCTCTCCTTGTCATTTTCCGCAAAAGGGTAGCACTTGTTAAGGTCGGACAGAATCTTTACCGTATCCTTGCCTGCCTTAAGGTCGGCAATAACCATATATAGCGGCTTTTTGATTGCTATTGGCTTAACGCTTATCTCGTTACTGTCAAAAACCATGTGCACCGGCGTGACTCCGAAGGCACAGGCCTGGTCGAGCCTGCCACATCTTGACGGCGTGCGCTGCTCCCCGACAAATGCAATATTCATCTCGCCGATGGTATTAAGCTTGAGCTTATATATCTGATTAAAGGCTCTCGCCGTCAGCACACATATTGCTGCACTTGACGAAAGTCCGCTCTTCATAGGAAGGGTTCTCTTGGTTATATGAATCCTAAGTCCGCCCACGCTGTAGTGTTCGTTTACGTAGGATGCCACTCCCGCAACATATGAAAAGTATCCACCCTCGCAGGCGGTCTTTCTTAATAGCTGCGTGTCCATCTCACAACTGAAAGTCTCCTCCCCTAAGTCACTTTCGATAATGAATTTATCCGCTGCCTCCGCAGTGGCATATATTCCCTCTTCTATTCCCGTCACAATCGCTTCTCCGGGAATAATGGCTGAATTAATATTCCGATGAAGTCCAGCCCAGTCGCTGTGCTCACCGAACAGACACAGACGCCCCGGTACAAATAATTCCAATTTTTCCGACATGTTCTTCTCCATTTCCGCGTAACCTATACACGCATGTAAAGTTTACCAAAAAAATAATTATTCTGCAATTTTTTATAGTAAATATTTTGTGGAAAACTAAAAATAAATGATGTATAATGTGTTTAAATTTTTTGTAGGGAGGCATTCCATGGAACAGGTAATCAAAACACTTTCCGAAATAGAGGAACGGGCTGTACGCATAATGGAACATGCCAGCAACACCAAGAAGGAACTGGCTGCCCGGTCGGAGGCACGCATCAAGGCTTACGACGAAGAGAATGCTGCCATCATGCGCAGGGCTATCGATGCCCAGAAAGCAGAGCTTGACAGACAGCTTGCCGATGAGCTTAAGGAGCAGAAGAAACAGGCAGAAGAACTTATTGCCTGGATGCAGGAGAATTATGACAGGAACCACACCGCTATTGCTGACAAGCTGTTTCGTTCAATGACAGTCTGAGGAGGCTTTGGAGATACTATGGGTTTACTAGAATACAGTGCCATAACAACTAAAATACGTGCCATGAGCAGCAGCCTTTTCACGGATGAGGACTACAGGAATCTTGCGTCCCTTGAGACCATTCCTGAATTCGTGGATTATCTCAGACGTTCAAGAGGATATAATGACACCTACTCAAATCTTGATACAGAGGACCTTCACCGAGGTTATCTTGAAAAAGTCTTATCCAAGGATCGATATGAAGATTTTGCCAGAATATACCGTTTTGCCAATGTCCGTCAGCGCAAGTATATGGATTTGTATTTCATGCGTATTGAGGTGTCCTTCATTAAGACATGCCACCGTATGCTGTTCGACGGTCAGAAAATTAATCTCAATCTAGAGGAGTTTAGCGACTTCTTCGACAAACACTCCGATGTTAATCTAAGTGCCCTCTCCTCTGTAAGCAGTTTGAACGAGCTTCATGAAGCCCTCCGCGGCTCCAAGTATTACGAATCGCTTAAGAAGCTTCAGGACTTTCCTGCTCCCACCCTTTTTGATTATGAGACCAGACTTGATTTATTTTATTTCACAACAATGTGGAAAAACAGAACCAAGTGCTTAAAAGGCAAGGACCTTAAGATTATCACCGAAGTATATGGTACGAGAATTGACATGGTAAATATGCAATGGATATACCGCACCAAGAAATACCATTACCTGTCACCCCCGCAAATATACAGCTTCATAATTCCCTTTACCTACAAGCTAAAGCACTCCGAACTGACGGCGCTTGTGGAGGCGGGAAGCGTTGAAGAATTTATTTCCATATATAAGACCACATTTTACAAGGATTATAACTTTAACGAGCAGATGTCCCTTGAGGACATACACCGGAACATCCAGCTGCGCCTCGCCAAGACTTCAACCAGAAAATATCCTTATTCCATCGCATCGATTAACTCTTATCTATACAATAAGGAGATTGAGGTGCGCCGCCTTGTGAGAGCCCTTGAATGTATACGCTATAAGTTGAATCCCGCAGAATCGTATGAAATCATCATGAAATAAGTCAGGAGGTACGAACTGTGATTGAAAAAATGAAATTTATAAGCATAACCGGTCCTAAGGAAGATTTTGACCGTATGGTAAGCGAATATCTGTCCAAGTATGAAATTCAGCTTGAGAATGCCCTGTCAGAGCTTAAGACCGTGAAGAGTCTTAGACCTTTTTCGGAGCCGAACCCCTATAAGGAGATGCTGCAGCTTGCGGATAACATGGTGAAGCTCATTGCTTTCCCGTCGGATGAACGCGATGACCATATGGACCTTGCCCGGGCCAATGAGGTAGTCGCATCCCTTGACAAGGAACTCAAAGAAATTGCGAAGAAGACTAAGGCCTTAGAGGACAGCCGCACGGCACTTAAGACATCCCTCGGCAATATTGCCAACTTCCGTGAACTCGACTACAATGTGGAGACAATTCTTAAGTTCCGTTTTATCAAGTTCCGCTTTGGCCGCATGCCTCATGAGCATTATGACCGCTTTATACGCTACGTTTATGATGAACTTGATACTGTTTTCTACAAATGTCATGAGGATGACGAATATGTCTGGGGCGTATACTTTGTTCCCCATACCAAGGAGCAGAAGGTAGATGCCATATACTCCTCCATGCACTTTGAGCGCTTCCATCTTCCGGATGAATATGAGGGGACCCCGGAGCAGGCATATCATGACATAGAATACAAGCTAAGAGCAGTTGAAAAACAGCTTGAGGATAAGAAAAATGAAGCAGCCGCAATAATAGCCGGCAGGCAGAGTGAACTGCTTACCGCCTACGAACTGCTCTCAACCTTTTCAGAGAATTACAACATCCGCAAAATGGCAGCCCTCACCAACGAAGGAAGCAATGTCTTCTATATATTATGCGGCTGGATGCCAAAGCCGGATGCGGATGCTTTCCTCGCTGAGTCAGCTAATGACTCTGATATATATTGTGTCGTGGAAGACGGTCATGTAGGAGACAGCACCATATCGTCACCACCCACCAAGCTTAAGAATCCCCGGATTTTCAAACCCTTTGAGATGTACATTAAGATGTACGGTCTTCCGGCATATAACGAACTTGACCCTACCATTTTCGTTGCCCTGACATATTCCTTTATATTCGGCGCCATGTTCGGAGATGTGGGACAAGGTCTGCTGCTTGCCATCGGCGGCTTCATTTTATACAAGGTCAAGAACATGCAGCTGGCAGCCATAATATCCTGCGCCGGTGTGTTTTCCACCATATTTGGATTCCTCTTCGGCAGTGTATTCGGCTTTGAGGATGTAATCGATGCAGTATGGCTAAGACCTGTCAATGCCATGTCCACGGTGCCTTTTATCGGCAAGCTTAATACGGTGTTCGTTATTGCCGTTGCCTTCGGAATGGGTATAATTCTTCTATCAATGGTTCTTCA
>CAMAKT010000193.1 GCA_945836135.1 uncultured Clostridia bacterium
ATAAAGTCAATACACTTTATATTTATTTAATAAATCACTCAATTGTTATCTTGAAAGTAACAGGGAAGCTACTGTCCACCTTTACTGTATTAATTTTCAATCCTTCTGCGTCGCGTGTCCACACAGGATTTTTATCATAGCCAAGTACCTCTACCGCCTTAATAATTCCGCAAAAGTCCGGCTTGCTCATGTCTCCGGTTTCAGAAAGAGATTTGATGCACACACTGTCCCTGCCACTCATGTTAAGGCATATCGCATAGATGCATCCGTTATTTACAGTGAAACGGATATCCTCCGCCGTGAACTGTTTCGCCTCGGAGTCGGCAAACTGTCCCTCCTGTATTATGGTAGGACCTTCTGCCGATTTACGCCACATCCCTGCTCCGTAGATTGCCTCACCATTAATCTTCAGCCATTCACCGATTTTCAGCAGAATAGCTCTGTCCTCGTCAGGTATTGTACCGTCCGCCTTCGGACCAATATTGAGAAGAAGCCTTCCGTTTTTGCTGACAATATCAACCAAATCACAGACAATCTGTACCGGTGTTTTATAGTCATTATTCTCCGTATAGCACCAGGAGTTCTTCGCCACTGCGGTATCCGTCTGCCAAATGTACGGCTTCGCATCGGCAAACTGTCCACGTTCAACATCCGGCACTCCCGTACCAAAGGCGAATGCATCATGTTTGTAATTGATTACAACACCCTCACCCCACTCCTCAGCACGGTTATAGTAATAAGCTGCGAATTTCCTTAAATAAGGCTTTACACTGTTGTGATGAATCCACCAGTCAAAATAGATTATTTTCGGTCTGTATTTATCCACTATTTCGCAGCAGCGGCAGAGCCAGTCCTCCAAGTATTCCTCTGTCGGGGCAGGTTCCGAAAAGGAATCAAAATGGTCCTTTTCCGTCATGGCAGGCCAATAAAAATCCCCCCGTTTCAACGGTTCCTTAATGTCAGAGTCGAATTCCTTTCCATGTCCCATAAAAAACCAGTGCTCGACTCTGTGGCTTGACGCACAGCTCACCAGACCATTTTTTTCAAACTCCGCAAATAGTTCCCCCAGCACATCCCGCTTTGGTCCCATCTTAGCAGCATTCCACTCAGACAATTCACTGTCGTACATCTGAAATCCATCATGATGCTCTGCCACAGGCATGACGTACTGGGCACCAGCCTCCTTAAACAGCTCTGCCCATTCTGATGCATCAAACTTCTGCGCCTTGAACATGGGAATAAAATCCTTATAGCCAAAATCCTTTTGACTTCCATAGTTCTTTATGTGGTGTTCATATTCAGGACTCCCCTGTATATACATATTTCTGGAATACCATTCACTTCCGAAGGCAGGCACCGAATATACTCCCCAGTGAATAAAAATACCAAATTTGGCAGCTCTATACCACTCCGGCACCCTGTATTGCTGCAACGACTCCCAGGTGTCCTTATACTTTCCATTCTTAATTACTTCGTCAATTTTCTTAAGATAATCCTTCATTTTTTGTTCCTCCATTTATTTTTTGATATTTTGATATTCAGACGGCGGCATACCATATTCTTTTTTAAACTCCTTGAAAAAATGATTATAGTTCGAAAAGCCACATTCCTCCGCTATTTCAGACAGCCTTTTCCCCTTATTCTCTATCATGTTCGTCGCAGCATTCAGCCTTGACTGCATGCGCAGCTTTGTAAAAGATGTTCCGTATTTTTCATATATCAGACGTTCCGTATGGCGTGGGCTCAGGTTTAATATTTCTGCCAGCCCCTCAAGGGTTAATGTCTTATATGTGTATAAAAAGGCCTCATCCATAAGCAAGGAGCGCCTGTCATCCGGAACAGTTCTCAATACCTGCATTTCTGATGCAGGATACAGAAAATTTCTTACAGTCAGCAGCAATATTCGTTCTAAAAGCGACTGTATGGCAATCATATATCCCAGCTCGCGGTTCTTCAGTTCCAGCTCCAGTTCGGCAAATGCCAAATCCATACCTCTCCTGTCAGCGCATATGTAAAAGTCAGAATCTATAAAAAATCTACCGATTGTAAAGTCACCTTTTACCTTTTTTGGCTGAATCTCAAAAGAAAAACAGTATTCCTCCATACAATTATTCGTATCTGTAAGCTGCGCATGGTGCACCTTGGGAGCAAGCAAAAAAAGATATCCTTTTGAGAGTTCATATTCTGCATCCTCAAGAATCAGTCTCCCCTGTCCACCAGTTATATAATGCAACTCATAAAAACTGTGCATATGACGGGGAAATGAACGCATAAACACACCATGGCTCGCATCAATGGCTTTTATATTCACGTCACCGAAAGGAAAATTCATCTTAATCTCTCTGAGCGAAGATTCAAACCCCATAATAAGTTCACCACCTATTGTGATTATCTTGTTATTATAAATATATTAACATAACCTCTTTCTCATTGATATATATATTTATGCCATTGTTTCACTTTATTTGTCGTATTTATATAATATTGATCCAACTTTATTTCTTTCAAATATCCAAATAATAAAATCCCCGCTGCCCCTGTTTCACAAAGCCTGCGAGGATTTTACTCATTTTGATATTGAAATACACACTATGTTTTAATAATAATTCTCTAATCTGCTCTCTTAAAGAACATACCCCAGAAAAGCACCCCTGCCAGTGCCAGAGCACACCCAAGTCCTGTATAGAACACTGCAATAAAAACCTCCGGCGCGAGCCCTGATGAGCGCAGCCATATTCCGCCGCCCATCATAAATGCCATAATAAGATATGCCTTCAAGTCGAAAAAATGCCATACAGGGCGGAACTCTTCCTCGTATCCGTTGATACGTCTCGTATGCTTCATACTCATCTTAAAGAACATTGCACCAAAGGCACAGAATACAACTATGGACAGCAGTATATGCCAAAATGTAATCCCTTCGAGCCGACCGTAAGAAATAATACCAAGCCTTGCCACATTAAAGCCCGCCAGTAACCATACGCAGCCGGCGATACAGAGCAATGTTCTTTTTCTCACATGAAATAATTTGCGCTCCTTCATTAATTCTTCCTCAATCCTTCGCTGATTTCTTAAGTGACACCATAAGTAAAATTATTCCTACCCCCACAAGAATATGTCCTATTCCTGCGATGCCCGAAATTGACGCAGATGCGGCCTTGGACAGGGAAGTCCCCAATACCTGAGTTACTCCCCTCACAACCATCATTATGGCTGTCAGAATGACACCGGAATTATAGATGAAGACAAATGCACGGAAAGATTTTTGCTTGGTCAAATCAAGCTGCCTGTCAAACAGCGCAACAATTAAAAACATCAGCATTCCTAACAAAAACAAATGAGTGTGAACCTTTCCAAGTACGGTTACACCTGTAAAATCATTGAACTTAGTAAATTCACGATAAAATACGCCGCCAAGCATTGCGGCAATTGCATAGATAAAAGAAATGTTTATGTATTTTTTCATAATGGTATTACTCCTTTTTATTTAGGATTTCCATAAATTCATCCCCGGTGATTGTCTCCTCCTCATAGAGGAACTTCGCCAGCTCATGCAGCTTCTGCTTGTTATCTGTAAGAATGGTTTTCGCTTTCTCATGCTGCTTTTTCACAAGCTCAATAACCTGGTAGTCTACCTTTGCCTGCAGCTCTGCCGAGCATGCCAGGGAAGCATCGCCACCCAGGTACTGGTTATTTACTGTTTCAAGAGCGACCATGTCGAAATCCTCGCTCATGCCGTATCTGGTCACCATGGCACGGGCAAGCTTAGTCGCCTGCTCAATATCATTGGATGCTCCTGTGCTGATAGAATTAAATATAAGCTCTTCTGCAGCACGTCCGCCTGTATAGGTTGCAATCTTATTCTCAAGCTCCTCTTTATTCATCAGGTAGTGGTTGCCCTCTTCCACCTGCATCGTATACCCTAGGGCTCCGGAGGTACGCGGAACAATGGTAATCTTCTGAACCGGAGCTGAATTGGTCTGCATGGCAGCTACCAGGGCATGTCCGATTTCATGATATGCTACCACCAGCTTCTCCTTGTCGGTAAGAATAGCATTCTTCTTCTGATATCCCGCAATAACTACTTCTATGGATTCCTCCAAATCCGCCTGTGTCGCGAACTTTCTGCCATCCCTTACGGCACGCAGTGCCGCTTCGTTTACAATGTTCGCAAGCTCCGCTCCCGAGGCACCTGACGCCATACGGGCAATTCTTGTAAAATCAACATCGTCAGATACCTTAATTTTCTTGGCATGAACCTTCAGTATTTCCTCACGTCCCTTTAAGTCAGGAAGTTCCACAGGAACACGACGGTCAAAACGTCCCGGACGTGTCAGCGCTGCATCCAAGGACTCCGGGCGGTTGGTGGCTGCCAGAATAATTACTCCTGTGTTGCCTTCAAAGCCATCCATCTCTGTAAGGAGCTGGTTAAGGGTCTGCTCACGTTCATCATTGCCACCCATACCGCTGGTATTTCGTTTCTGTCCGATGGCATCAATCTCATCAATAAATACTATACATGGAGCTTTCTCTTTTGCCTGCTTGAACAAATCACGCACCTTGGAAGCTCCCATTCCCACGAACATCTCTACAAACTCTGAGCCTGACATGGAGAAGAACGGAACATTGGCTTCGCCTGCAACTGCCTTGGCAAGCATGGTCTTACCTGTGCCCGGAGGACCTACAAGCAGAATGCCCTTTGGCATGGAAGCTCCGATTTCCTGATACTTTTGCGGATTATGCAGATAGTCCACAATCTCCGTCAGGTTCTCTTTTGCTTCATCCTCACCTGCCACATCGGCGAACTTAATTCCGTCGGAAGACTTCACATATACCTTGGCGTTGCTTTTGCCCATATTGAACATCATGGAATTGGAGCCTCCGGCTCTGTCCATGAGTTTCTTAGACAAAAACTGTCCCAGCACGATAAATACAACCATAGGAAGAATCCATGACAATAGGATAGAAATAAAAGGAGAGGTCTCTTCAACTATCTCACTTGAAAATACGGCACCGGAGTCCTTAAGACGCTCAACAAGACC
>CAMAKT010000194.1 GCA_945836135.1 uncultured Clostridia bacterium
TAGAGCGCCCGGCTTCCGTTGTGAAGGAACTGGTGGAAAATGCCATTGATGCGGGAGCTACAGCAGTTACAGTTGAAATCAAGGATGGCGGCTGTTCTTTTATAAGAGTCACTGATAATGGTAGCGGAATCGCCAAGGACCAGCTTCAAATTGCCTTCCTGCGCCATTCTACCAGCAAGATTAAGTCCGTGGAAGATTTGCTTACTATATCGTCTCTGGGCTTCAGAGGAGAAGCACTTTCAAGTATTGCAGCTGTTTCGCAGGTTGAACTTATTACAAAGACAGCGGATGCACTTACAGGAAGCCGCTACCTGATTGACGGAGGTAAAGAAAAGAGCATAGAAGAAATAGGTGCTCCGGAAGGAACCACATTTCTTGTGCGCAACTTGTTTTATAATACTCCTGCCAGACGTAAATTTCTTAAGACAGGAACTACTGAGGGTGGCTATATAAGCGACTTAATTGAAAAGCTTGCTCTGTCGCATCCTGAAATTTCATTCAGATTCATTAGCGGAGGTCAGAATAAGCTCTACACCTCCGGAAACGGTGCTCTCAAGGATGTTATCTACGGAGTATACGGAAGGGAAATTACCGCCGGACTTCTGCCTGTACAGTATAAAGGTGAACTTTTTTCCATGGATGGTTTTATAGGTAAGCCTTCAATGAACCGTGGTAACCGCGCTATGGAGAATTATTATATCAACGGAAGATATATAAAGAGTACGATTATTTCCAAGGCCATTGAGGATGCCTATTCAGGATATACAATGCCTAAAAAATACCCATTTACATCTCTTCATTTTCATATTGAGCCGGACATTATTGATATTAATGTACATCCTACCAAGATGGAACTACGCTTTTCGGATGGAGAGAGGATATATAAGGAAGTGTATCAGGTAGTTCATGATTGCCTTGCAAATCGTGATGTTATACCGCAAGCCAGACTTGTTGCTCCTGAACCAGTCAAAAAAAACTTAAGCCCTGTTAAGGAAACCAAGCTTCCTGAGCCATTCGAAGTGAAACGTATAGAGAAGGCTGGTTCTCTCCGGGATACACAATATACATCTACGCCGCCGATTAAGCCGAGTGAACCTGTTTTTTTACAAGAAAATAAGACCGAATACGGTACCAAGAACTTCGCCTTATCTTCAACAATTTCTATGCCTCAGGCAGTCAATAAGACGCATGAGCAGACTTCGGAACCTGAAATTGTCAAGCCGATAATGTCAGTGCCGACACCAAAAACAGTGTCTTCCGAGCAGATACCTACTGAACCTACACCTGCCGCTGTACCTGAACAATTAAGCATCTTTTCCGAGGATAAGAAGCTTTTAGATGAAAAGAACATAGCAGACCATAAAATTATAGGACAGTTATTTGACACCTACTGGCTGATTGAATTTGACAAAAAACTCTTTATCATGGACCAGCACGCTGCACATGAAAAAGTGCTTTACGAACGTTTCATGAAACGGGCAAAAGATGGAAAAGTGGCATCACAGCAGCTTATGCCGCCGCAGATTATAACGCTTACCCTTGCAGCCGGACAGGTGCTTAAGGATAATCTTGATCTAATCGCTCAAATGGGTTTTGAAATCGAAAGCTTCGGTGGAAATGAGTACGCAATCAGGGCTGTTCCGGTGGAATTATATGGCTCTTCCGGCAGGGATATGGTTATGGAAATTATTGATGACCTTATGGAAAATCCGGGTAAAGTATCCAATGACACAATCAAGAGCCGCATAGCTACCATGGCATGTAAGGCAGCCGTCAAAGGCAATAACCGATTGAAGCCGGAAGAAGTTCGGGAACTTATGAGGGAGCTTATGACACTTGAAAATCCATATAACTGTCCTCATGGCAGACCTACCATGATTTCAATGTCACAGTATGAGTTGGAAAAGAAATTTAAGCGTATTGTATAGATAAAAAGGAGATTTAATGTGAAAGATAATCTGATTATACTCACAGGTCCAACAGCTGTAGGGAAGACAGCACTGTCAATCCGCCTTGCAAAGGCACTGAATGCCGAGATAATCAGTGCCGACTCCATGCAGGTATACCGCCGCATGAATATCGGTACAGCAAAGATAACAAAAGAAGAGATGGATGGAGTAACGCATCATCTTATAGATATTTTAGAGCCGAAGGAGAGCTTCAATGCATTTCTTTTCAAGGAGCTTGCCTGCAAAGTTATAAAGGAAATACAGTCAAGGGGACATGTACCGCTTATTGTTGGCGGTACAGGTTTTTACATACAGACAGTTCTGTATGACATTGAATTTGCCGATAGTGATGAAGAGTATGGAATACGAAGTGAACTGATGAAGCTCTATGAGGAACAGGGCGCACAGTATATGCATGATATGCTTGAGCAGATAGATCCACAGTATGCAGCGGAAGTGCATTATAACAATGTCAAAAAAGTAATACGCGCTATAGAATTCTACAAGCAGACGGGAGAACGAATGTCGGAACACAATGCGTGTCAAAGACAGCGAAGCTCACCCTATAATTTTGCATATTTTGTATTGAATGATGACAGGCAGATTCTGTATGATCGTATAGATAAGAGAATTGACCGGATGCTTGAAGAAGGTCTGGTGGATGAGGTCAGGTCACTTATGGCAGAAGGTCTTGACCGCAGTCTTGTGTCCATGCAGGGCTTAGGCTATAAAGAAATTGCGTCCTACCTGTCGGGAGAAATCAGCATGGAGGAAGCAGTATATATTCTTAAAAGGGATACCAGACATTTTGCTAAAAGGCAACTCACATGGTTCAGACGTGAGAAGGAGGTTACCTTTGTTGAGCTTGATAAGCTGCAAAGCAAGGATGCCGCTTTTGAATTTATGATTGAATGCCTGCGGCAGAAAAAAATAATTGATAAATAATCTAAGATAAAACGAGGAAAAGTTATGAGTATTGCAGAAGAGATTTACAGTATGTATGAAAAGATGGAAATAAGCAGGGAGGTATTAGATTATGGCATCCGGGCCGAGAATAGTCTTGCCGACCGTTTTGATAGAATAGATAAGGTTGCTGAGTACAACCAACTTAAGGTACTGCACGCGATGCAGAAGAATCATGTCAGTGAGGCTCATTTTTCAGGTAGTACCGGATACGGCTATACTGATATAGGGCGTGATACATTGGAACAGGTATATGCCGATGTATTCCATACGGAAACAGCCCTTGTAAGACCTCAGATTACATGCGGAACACATGCACTGACAATAGCCTTAGCCGGCAATCTGCGCCCGGGTGACGAGATTTTGTCCCCTGTTGGAAAGCCATACGACACTCTTCAAGGGATTATCGGAATGAGAGAATGTCCGGGTTCCCTTGCTGAGTACGGAATAACATATCGTCAGGTAGATTTGCTTTCTGACGGCAGTTTTGACTATGACTGCATAAGAACTGCGATAAATGAAAAAACAAAACTTGTAACAATACAGCGTTCCAAGGGTTATGACAGCAGACCAACGCTCTCGGTTGAGAGAATAGGTGAGCTTATTGCATTTATAAAATCCATAAAGCCGGAGGTTATCTGCATGGTGGACAACTGCTATGGTGAGTTCGTGGAGACAATTGAACCGTCGGATGTAGGGGCAGATATGGTTGTGGGTTCACTTATTAAGAATCCGGGCGGAGGACTTGCTCCTATAGGCGGATATATTGCAGGCAGGGAGGAATATGTCAATCAGGCTGCATACCGTCTGACTGCACCGGGACTTGGCAAGGAACTTGGTGCCACATTAGGTGTCAATCAGGCTTTCTACCAGGGCTTTTTCCTTGCTCCGACAGTGACGGCAGGAGCACTTAAAGGAGCAATTTTTGCGGCCAATCTCTATGAAAAGCTTGGATATAAGGTCATTCCAAACGGAAGTGAGGAGCGCTATGATATTATACAGGCCGTGGAGATGGGAACAGCCGAGGGACTTATTGCATTCTGTGAAGGTATTCAGGCCGCAGCTCCGGTTGACAGCTATGTTACTCCTGAACCTTGGGATATGCCGGGCTATGATTCACAGGTTATTATGGCTGCCGGAGCTTTTGTATCCGGCTCATCCATCGAACTGAGTGCTGACGGACCGCTTCGTGAGCCATACACTGTGTTTTTCCAGGGCGGGCTTACATGGAATCATGCCAGATTCGGTATACTTAGAAGTCTGCAAAGTCTGGTTGATAAAGGAATTGTAAAAATATCGGATTTGTGCTAGAATTGTCTAATTAGGGGATACCATTTCAACCGGAAAGGGAGGTTGAAATGAATAAATCAATTAAATCGTATGATGCAATGTTGCCCTTCGAAAAAAGTGAAGCCTATGGCTTTGAAAGTCTTACTGACGAAGAACTGCTTGCAATCATTATCCGAAGCGGAACTAAGCAGTGCAGTTGTATGGAGGCTGCTTCGGGGCTTGTAAAACACACTAAGGGGCAGGGTATTATAGGTCTTCAACGCCTTTCGGTAAACGAGCTTTCGCAACTACCGGGAATAGGGCGGGTGAAGGCTGTGCAGCTTAAGTCCATATGTGAACTGTCAAGGCGCATGGCAAGACAGAACAGACAGTCAATGCCAAGGTTTACATCTTCATCCGAAGTGGTTGAATATCTTATGGAGGATATGAGGCATCTGCCGCAGGAGCATCTTAAGCTTCTGCTGCTTGATACAAAGTGCAAGCTTATACACGTGGAGACAATAAGTATCGGTACAGTTAACAGTACAATTATGTCACCGAGGGAAATATGCCGACAGGCTCTTCTACATGACTGCACCGGAATGATACTTGCCCACAATCATCCTACAGGTGACCCCTCCCCAAGCAGAGAAGATATACTTGCCACCGGAAGAATTGCAAAAGCCGCAGAATTAATCGGAATTTCTCTGATTGACCACATAATTATTGGTGATAATACATATATCAGTATGAAAGACAACAGCATGATACAATGGTAATATCAAAATTTTATAGTAAGAAAGGAATTA
>CAMAKT010000195.1 GCA_945836135.1 uncultured Clostridia bacterium
AATCTGCAGACAGGTACCGCATTATATGGTAGTAGAACATAGCCCATGGTTAAGCACCTGGTATGAAAATAGTTCATATATAAAAATACCTATTGAAGAGTTTGACTTAAGAACAATATCCTTCACTTACGGAGATTCACATCCGACCTTTAGTGATAGGGTAAATGATGGAAAAGAATATCGCAAGAAACTCTATACTTATGATGAAATCTTAGAAGTGATAGAAAAGTATGGATTACCTCAAGCTTGGAATGATGATGGAAGATATGGACCTGAAAGATATATTGAAGCACATGTTTGGAGTGATGAAGTAATAGGCAGATATCTGACAGAAGAATATGTCCAATTGTAAAAAAGAGGTTAAGAGATGGAAATAAAAAGAAAAACATTAAGCAGAGCGGAATGGTACACGGACAAGCAGCGTTCCTATGAATACATGTACCACAAGGATACATACTTTGAAGGAGCTATTGGGCTCATATCATTTACAGGTCTTGAGTCTCCCGAGATAATAAGAACACCGAAGGGAGAACGATGCATAGCAGATAACGGCTACCGGTGGCTGGAATTGGTTCCCAAGGATGGTAACTGGGTTCTTACTGCCATGATTAACAAAGCAGGTGAAATATTTAACTGCTATTTTGACATAACGAAAGAAAATTGTATTGAGGAAGACGGAAATGCCGTTTTCTTTGATGCTTTTTTGGATGTTGCAGTATCAGAAGAGGGTGTGCCGGTTATACTTGACCGGGATGAACTGGATGCTGCATTACAGGAGGGAGTTGTATCAGATGAAGAATATAAGCTATTCAATCAGATAGCGGCAAAGATTGCAAGCTGCTTTACCGAGAACAGAGCACTGATTTACGAAATTTTAGGCCAATATGAGGAACTATTCCGGAAGTGAGGGCTGAATAATGTTTTTAGAGGATAAAGAGCTTAAGCATGTTAAAGATTTGATGCGGGGAACAGCAAAACCGGATGGGGTTCTGACAGAACTGAAGCAGTTCTTCCTTAATGAATTTTCATGCGAAATATACGCATATCTTTGTGATGTACTTGCAGATGGACGGCATAGGTTGCGTTTTATTGTATGGGATGAGGATAACCGGAAAGCATTCTATATTGCGACAGATAAATATTTGGGACCGGATGACAGGATGATTGACAAAATAAAGACAAAATTTTCTGAACTGTGCAGAACGTATCAGGTTCATCAGGACTATCGTAGCCCGGAGAACTATTTTGCAGTGCCTACTGAAATCAAAAGTGACCTTCTAAAAGAGATACAGGATAAGGTTTTGAACCATATCAGGCGATATCTGGAGAATATAAAGGATGTTAAGAAAACCGCTTTCTGTTTTGGAACTGTTCATGTTTTTTATGAGACAGATGCAGATATAGAAAACAATGCGGAAAACGGATTATCGGATAAGATAGGCAATGATATCTACAAAATAAAGAAAGCGGTAGATGAGTTTGGAGCATGCCAAAATGGTGGTGTCATATTTTCAAGTATCCAGACATTGAACGAGAAATATGGTGGAAGTACGCAATATTATTTTAGATAGTCTAAGAACGTAATTACGACAATTTATCCTAAATGAAAATTTGTACTTGACTCTCCCCCATAGGGGAGCATTTATAATCCTCCTTGACAGCAGAAAAGCTGCTGTTAATTATACTTTTTTGAGGGAGGCAGACATATGGAGATGAGGAAAAAACACGAGGCTTGTGAAAACAAAGCAAAGGAATATCTGTACAAAATAGGCATGTTTGCGGCAATGAATCATGTTACCGTTAAGACGCTTAGATTTTACGAGGCTCAGGGACTTCTTGCACCTGCTTATATTGATGAAGAGAACGGATACAGATATTACACAATGAGCCAGATGGCGATTGTTCATCAGATTGCGGCATTGAAGCAGGCAGGCTTCACCTTGGAGGATATTGCAAGGATAAATGCGGGCTCTGACGAGGGTGCCTTTCTTTTAAACAAGAAAGCGGAATTGCTGGGGAAAATTGCTGAGCTTACAAAGCAGGTGGCAGTTATTGACGGGTATCTGGCGAAAAAGGAAATAAAGCTTGACACTCCGGTGCTCATCAAGACCATCCAGGAGGTTACGGTTGCAGCTATGCAGGAAAGAATTGAATCCTATGACAGTCTTTTTGACATGATGCCAAGAATGGGGGCGCTTATGGAAAAGGCCGGCTGTGAATGTGCAATCCCGGAGTACTGCTTTACCAATTATCTTGAACCGGGGTACAAGGATGGGGATATACTTGTCGAGACATGCGAGGCGGTTACAGAGCAGAAGAAGGAGCAGGGGGAACTTTACTTTAAAAAGATGCCGGAAATTCAGGCGGCCTGTATTTTTCATAAGGGTTCCTATGCCACTTTCCCTGAATCTTACGAAATTGTGCTTAAGTTTATCGAAGAAAATGGTTATGAAATCGTCGGAGAAATAAGAGAAAAGTATATTGACGGCGTCTGGAATAAGGATGAGGAGGCGCAGTGGCTTTCGGAGATTCAGATTCCTGTAAGGAAGAGAGAGGAGTAATCATGGAAGGGATAAAGATAAGAGGGCTTAGACAGAACAATTTAAAGAATGTTTCACTGGATATTCCCAAGAACAAAATAGTGGTGTTTACAGGAGTCTCAGGTTCGGGAAAATCAAGCATTGTATTCGACACCATCGCTGCGGAAAGCCAGCGTCAGATGAATGAGACATATACAGCCTGGATTAGGGGAAGACTGCCGAAATATGAGAAGCCCAATGTTGAAATGATTGACAACCTGAACCCTTCCGTCATCATAGACCAGAGCAGACTTGGCGGAAACGCCAGGTCTACGGTGGGTACAATCAGTGATATGTATTCTGCACTTCGACTTTTATTTTCAAGAATCGGTGAACCTTCTGTAGGTCCGGCGTCCTACTTTTCCTTCAATAATCCCAACGGTATGTGTAAGACATGTGCCGGAATAGGTAAGGTGATGGATTTTGATGTCTACAAGCTTATAGATGAGGATAAAACCTATGATGAAGGAATATTTCTGCTTCCGGCTTTCGGACCGGGAAAGTATTATTGGAAAGTGTATAGAAGACCGGAATATTTCAGAACGGATGTAAAGTGGAAGGAATTATCGGAACGGGAGCAGAACCTGCTTCTCTATGGAAGCTGGACTGTTGATGGAGAAAGAGTAGATAAAAAGCTTGAGGGTGTATACAATCAGTTCAAAAGACTGGTTCTCATGAAAGGACCGGAGGAGCAGACGGATTATACACTTAAGAAAATAAGTCAGTTCATGTATGAGTGTGAGTGCCCGGACTGTAAAAGTAAGAGATTAAACGATGCAGCTCTTTCCTGTAAGGTGAATGGCTATAATATTGCCGAAATGTGTGATATGGAGTTTTCTGAACTTCGGGATGAACTGGGAAAGATTAATGATGCCAGGGCAGCTTCCATTGTTGCACAGCTTACTGCCTCACTGGACAGAATGATTGATATAGGTTTACCTTATCTTTCCATGAATCGTGAGAGCTCCACGCTGTCAGGAGGGGAGGCCCAGAGACTTAAGCTGGTAAGATATATGGGAAGCTCTCTGTGCGGAATGATTTATATTTTTGATGAGCCAAGTACAGGAATGCACCCAAGAGATGTCCACAGAATGTCGAGACTGCTTAAGAGTCTGAGGGACAAGGGCAATACCGTTCTGGTGGTGGAGCATGACAAGGATATCATCAGTATAGCGGATGAGGTTATTGATATCGGCCCTCTGGCAGGTAAAAACGGAGGCCAGGTCTTATTTCAGGGAAGCTACGAAGCGCTGCTTGTCAGCGGCACGAGAACAGGAAACGCCTTAAGCACAGAGATACCGGTAAAGGAAAAGGTGCGTGCTCCCAAGGGCTTTCTGCCTGTCCGCGGGGCTAATCTTCATAATCTGAAAAATGTGGATGTGGATATTCCTCTTGGAATTCTGACTGTAGTGACGGGCGTTGCAGGAAGCGGAAAATCATCCCTTATCAGGGATGTGTTCGCTAAGCAGTATGCCGAAGATGTTGTATTGATTGACCAGAGCGCAATCACTGCAACCGGACGTTCAACAGTCTGTACCTTTATGGGTTTTTTTGATGAAATAAGAAAGGTGTTCGCAAAAGAGAATAATGTTTCGGACAGCCTGTTTACCTTTAACGGAAAAGGCGCCTGCCCTGCCTGCAACGGAAGGGGCTTTATTACCACGGAGCTGGTATTCATGGAGCCGGTTACAACTTTGTGCGAATGCTGTAACGGAACAAGATACAGCGATGAGGCACTTAAGTATTCTTTCAAAGGAAAAAGCATTGTTGATATTCTCAATATGAGTGTGGAGGATGCATGCGAGTTTTTCAGAGGGAATCAGAAGATTATGGGCAAATTAATCGCCCTGATGGAGGTTGGACTTCCTTATATTTCCCTGGGGCAGCCTTTGTCAACCTTCTCAGGAGGTGAACGGCAGAGGGTAAAGCTCGCCCAGAATATAAAAAATAAGGGAAGCATATATATTCTTGACGAGCCAACCACGGGATTACATCCTTCTGATATTGAAAAAATCATGGGAATTCTTGAAGGTATTGTGGACAGGGGAAATACAGTAATCGTAATCGAACATAACACAGATGTGATGAAGCTTGCTGATTATCTGATTGATGTAGGTCCCGATGGCGGAACCAAGGGAGGGCAGATTGTATTTACAGGCACACCAAGGGAAATGATAGAGAAGGGTTCGACAATCACGGCGAAATATTTGAGGAAAAATTGATTGACGAGGGCAGTGCCTATGAGGGCTGCACCTATTAAATAATATGATTGCTCGGCGCTAAGGAATGCAGAAAATTGGATTACGTAACACCAATGAAGTTAAAGATGGCTTCATGAAATAACCCTATTCATCACATATAGGTACTTGAAAAGATGACACAAATGTGATATATTAAGGACACA
>CAMAKT010000196.1 GCA_945836135.1 uncultured Clostridia bacterium
AACCTGCCAGAAGCTCTTTCCTGACATGCTCTCTGCTTCAACAATTTCTGCCAACGATTTATACATCACTTGCCTCCCTGCCTGTCATATTACTAAGATAAGTTACCTTAATTATGCCTTCCTGCTTTCTGAGCCAGTCGATTGCATCCTGTGGAATCTCCTGGTCACATTCCACAACCATAACCGCATAGCCGCCTCTCGCATGGCGGAAAAGCTGCATTGTAGCAATGTTAATTGACCTGTGGGCAAGAAGTGTTGTAACACACATTACATGACCGGGCTGGTCCTGATTGTGTACAACAAGGGTAGGATAATTGCCCGCGAAATTGGCAGTAAGCTCGTCAATCTCGCATATCTGTATCTGACCGCCACCCACGGAGGCCGCAATAATCTCAAGCTGCTTACCGGACTCTCCCACAAGCTCTAACTTCACCGA
Organism: uncultured Clostridia bacterium; assembly: GCA_945836135.1. Classification (GTDB taxonomy): domain Bacteria; phylum Bacillota; class Clostridia; order Lachnospirales; family Lachnospiraceae; genus CAG-882. The sequence goes on from CAMAKT010000196.1 coordinate 437, forward strand.
ATTAGGATGTGCATCAATAAGCTCAATGGTATGGAATGCAAAGTACATATTCTTACTCGCCGCATACTCAAAGCTGTGAGGAATACGCTCATCATCCACCTGCATCCCCAGAAGACCTGCCACAAGCGCACGGTCAGTGCCATGTCCCTTTCCCGTAGCAGCAAAGGAACCATGCATATATATCTGTGCATCCGCAACAGGCTCCCCAAGAAGCCTTCTTGAAATCAAACCGATGCGCACAGCTCCCGCCGTGTGGGAGCTGGAAGGTCCAACCATGACGGGGCCGATAATATCAATCAAGTTCATAAGTTTCCTCCAAATTTTGTAACAGTTCGTCCACACCATTCTCAGAGGAGCCTGCGGTGTGTTCTCGCTGTTCTGCAAATTGTACCTGTCAATTCTATCACTTTATCTGACCCATGTACACATTGTTTTTCGGAAAAAAACTTAATAAAATTAAGAAGTTACACCATCATACCTAATCTCGCCGCCGAGGAATTCTTCATAGGGAATCTGCGGCTCCTTGCTGTCTATAATAAGCGGTTCCTTACCCTCCGCTGCAAGCTGGGGATTATATCTGAAAAGCCGCCAGTATCCCGCATCCACCGCCTTCTTTTCCTCCGCATTGCTGCTTCCCATTCCTGCCCTGATTCCATGGGCAATGCAGGTACAGTATGCGATTATAAGCGATGGGCCGTCATACTTTTCCGCCTCGGTAAATGCCTTTACAGTCTGTTCATAGTCAGCCCCCATTGCCACCTGAGCCACATAAACATTGCCATAGGTCATAGCCATGGCAGCAAGGTTCTTTTTCGGTGTGGACTTACCATTAGTGGCAAAACGTGCTCTGGCACCTTTAGGAGTTGCTTTTGATGCTTGTCCTCCGGTGTTTGAATAAACCTCCGTGTCAAACACGAGAATATTGATATTGGCACCGCTGGCAAGGACATGGTCAAGACCACCATAGCCTATATCATATGCCCAGCCGTCACCGCCGAAAATCCACACCGTCTTGTCTTTATATCGTTTTGAGGCAAGATACATACCATACCCGAACTCCGCCGCATCCTCAAAAAGAGAATTTGCCCATGCCGGTCCTCTCCCGTCCGGATACGCGCTGTAGGCAGTTGAAGGCGTGGAATTTGCCCATATTGAGGTACATCCGGTGGCGTTGGCGATATACATCCTCTCCCCGAAAAGCTGTGTCGCAAGCTTCGCGTATGCTGTCTCCCCACAGCCCGCACAAGCTCCCGAAAATTCCATAAGAGGTTTCTTAAACTGGCTTCCCTTTACCGTATTCACAGGAAACTTATCGTGGACAGCCTCCTTTTCGGTCAGGGTCTGGGCATAATTAAAAATCTCCTGTCTCGTTTCCTTGTCATACCGCTCAAGAGGCACCATCTCAAGTGCCTTATTTCCCTTCATTCCCGGACACACTCCGGCGCAGGCTCCGCATCCGGTACAGTCCCTTGCAGATACTACAATGGCAAAATTCTTCCCCGGCATGCCATACATTGGGCGTACCTCCATTCCCTTGGGCGCATTTTTTAACTCCTCGTCCTCCAGCACTGCAGGTCTTATCACCGCGTGGGGACATACATAGGAGCATCTGTTACACTGTATACAATTCTCAGGAATCCAATCCGGCAGTTCCACCGCAAAATCCCGCTTCTCATGTGCCGAGCTGCCCGACGGAAATGTTCCGTCCACATAGGGCAGAAAAGCCGAAACGGGAAGCGTATCTCCCTTTTGTGCATTCACAACGCTCTGTATATTTTCCACAAAAGCTGTTACATCCTCTCTGTCATGGAAGGCGGTGCAGCTACGTCTCTCAGGCGAAGCTATTCTGTAATTCTCTGCCCCGACATCCGACTTCCCATCGTCTGCCTTCCCAACGCACTTTTTCCAATGCTCCGGCACCTTGACCTCCCTCACATACCTGCCCCCAAGCTCTATGGCACGGTAATTCATCTCAACGATTTTTTCCCCTTTTACCTCGTAAGATTCCTTTGCAGCGGTCTTCATCTCCTCCACTGCCTTCTCGTATGAAATTAGGCCATAGTCCGCTCCGTATCTGTCACAAATTATCCTGAAAAAGGCAGACTGAAGTATGGTATTGATTTTGCCGTTAATTCCTATTTCCTTGCCGATTGCGACGGCATTAATAATATAGAAATGAATGTTTTTGACCGCAAGCCGGTATTTCATCTCATCCGGCAGCTTGTCCTCAAGCTCATTTTCATCCCAGACACAGTTCAGCAGAAAACATCCACCCTCCCACAAATCTGAGAGCATATCATACCTTAATATATAGCTTTGGTTATGGCACGCCACAAAATCGGCATACCGCACGAGATATGCCGCGCGAATCGGACTTTTTCCGAAGCGTAGATGTGACACCGTGATGCCTCCGGATTTCTTGGAGTCATAGGAAAAATAAGCCTGCACATGCAAATCAGTATTGTTTCCGATAATCTTAATGGAATTCTTATTGGCTCCGATAGTTCCGTCGCCGCCCAGCCCCCAGAATTTGCAGCAGACTGTCTCCGGCGAGAGATTTCCAAGGCTTGTGGCATTTAAAAGTCTTTTAATCCCTTCCTTCTCAGACAGTGAAAGTCCGGTCACATCATCCTCTATTCCGATTGTAAATCTTGGTTTGCTCCGATTTGCATACACAGCTATAATCTGCTCCGGCGTGGTGTCCTTGGAGCTTAAGCCGTAGCGTCCACCGAATACCGGCAGCCCTGCGAATTTTGTCCCGCTTAAGGCAGCCGCAACATCCGTAAACAACGGTTCTCCCACACTTCCCGGCTCCTTGGTTCTGTCAAGCACTGTAATCCGCTCCACGCTGTCAGGAATAACACTTAGAAAATGCCTGATTGAAAAAGGACGATATAAGTGAACTTTTATAAGTCCCACCTTGTCTTCTACTTCAACCTTGTCATTGAGATAATCGATGACCTCACAGGTGGTCTGGGTCACTGAACCCATGGCAACAATAACATGCTTCGCCTGCGGACTTCCGTAATAATTAAAAAGACCATAATTCGTTCCAATCTTTCCGTTAATCCGCTCCATATAGCTTTGGACAATGTCCGGAAGTCTGTCATAGTAGCCATTGCACGCTTCCCTTGCCTGAAAGAAAATGTCCGGATTCTGCGCCGAGCCCCGCATAAAGGCATGCTCCGGATTCAGTGCATTCTCCTCAAACCGCCTTACCGCTTCCATGTCAAGCATATCCTTTAAGTCATCATAATCCCATACGCCTATTTTCTGTACTTCGTGGGATGTACGAAAACCGTCAAAAAAATTAATAAAAGGCACCCTGCCGCTTATTGCTGACAGATGTGCCACCGGTGATAAATCCATGACCTCCTGTACGCTTCCGCTTGCAAGTATTGCCGCTCCCGTCTGCCTGCATGCATACACATCGGAATGGTCGCCGAAAATAGAAAGAGCATGGGTTGCAACAGTCCTCGCCGCCACATGGAACACCGCCGGAAGAAGCTCTCCTGCAATCTTATAGATATTTGGAATCATAAGCAGAAGTCCCTGGGATGCCGTATATGTGGATGCAAGCGCTCCTGCCGTAAGCGCACCGTGAAGTGTGGCTGCTGCCCCTGCCTCCGACTGCATCTCCACCACCTGCACAGGTTCCCCGAACAGGTTCTTTCGCCCCTCAGTCGCCCATTTGTCCACCAGCTCCGCCATAGGTGATGAAGGAGTTATGGGGTATATTGCAGCTATCCGGGTAAATGCATAGGATACATGAGCTGCCGCTGCATTGCCGTCCATAGTCTTTTCTATTCTCTTTTTCATAGAAGCCCTCCAAATATATGATGACCTCTATTCTATCCCTCTTTCGGAAATATATTCTTTCATGATTCTTTTAATTTCTTTCATTTTCTCCTGCGTAGCCGGATTGTCCGACTGAAAATTCATCATTTTATCAAGATATCCTTGTCTAACCGCCTGTCTTACGCTCTCAGGATATACAAGCTCGAATGCCAGCGAAATATGCCCCGGTACATTGTCAACTGCGGTCTTCTTAAGTGAACGCAGAATTGTATGCCTCTCCTTAAATGCCTCAAGCACCTCATCCGTAATCTCACCTGTACGAATTTCTTCGGTGGTGGCGTTGTAGATTTCCTCAAGAGGGAAATCGCAGTTCACCTTAAGAATATCCACCTTGTCCGCATCCCGCAGGATATTGCAGTACATCGTGGTTCTTTCATCATAATCCGTCGGAATCCTGTAATCACTGTGATGATATATCGCCCGGTATATCAGCTCGTCCTCGCAGCCATCCTCTATATAGTCCCTGATTTTTCCCTCTTTAAAGAGAATATCACACCCTAAATATGCATGGTTTATGGAAATGGAGTCATCGAAGGTGTTATACCTTCTTAGCTGCTCGAAACGTCCCACATCATGCAGCATACCCGTAACCCATGCAAGGTCGAGGTCGGCACCGCTTAAGCCAATGGACTGTCCTATTGCCTGACACAGCCC
>CAMAKT010000197.1 GCA_945836135.1 uncultured Clostridia bacterium
AGCAACGGCCTTCTAAGCCGTGGGTCGGGGGTTCGAATCCCTTCGGGCACATTTTTTAATACCTTTATTTGGCGGGTGTTAAAGGTCTTGGTATGGACCAGATACTATGGTGGGTATAGCGCAGTTGGCTAGCGCGTCAGATTGTGGCTCTGAAGGCCCAGGGTTCGAGTCCCTGTACCCACCCTTTATTTTTTGGGCTATCGCCAAGCGGTAAGGCACAGCACTTTGACTGCTGCATTACGGTGGTTCGAATCCACCTAGCCCAGTTATGACTTTCATAATATGGGCCATTAGCTCAGGCGGTAGAGCACTTGACTTTTAATCAAGTTGTCCCGGGTTCGAGTCCCGGATGGCTCACTTGAATTTAGCAGGAATCCTTATTTTAAGGGTTCCTTTTTTACATTATAGAAATTTTTTCTTGACGCCGTTATGAAAATAATATATACTATTATCTGTTGCGACAATTAAGCGGATATGGCGGAACTGGCAGACGCGCTAGACTTAGGATCTAGTGGGAGACCGTGGGGGTTCGAGTCCCTTTATCCGCACTAGGTGAAGAAAAGACCGATGGGTATCCCATCGGTCTTTTCTTGCCCTACGGGCGGCATGTGCCCCGAACCGGGTTCGGTCTCGCCTGCCGGCTCGGTCGGCGTGTAACATGGCGTCCACCGGACGCCACACGCCCCTTTATCCGCACTGAAAAAGACCTTGCAGGGTCTTTTTTTAGCGTCTATTTGAAGTTGTCACGCAATATGTAACTGTTCTTTCCGCTCTTTTTAACGTCATAAAGTGCTGTGTCAGCCCATGCCAGAAAGTCCCATAGACGATTGGTGGCTGTAGGTATGCGGTTTAAGCAGCCTTGGGAAAGCGTAATAAAGCTGTTGCCGTCGGGGTTCTTGGACGGAAGCATAATTGAATGTGCAGAATTCATTAGTCCATCCATGATTTTCGTGATTTCGTCATTGCTCTTGTTATAGTAGATAATAACAAATTCATCACCACCGTAGCGTGCGGCAAATATATCTTCGTTTGCCTTCACAATACGGTGCAGCATCTCTGCAAGGCGGTCGAGGTAACGGTCGCCTTCAATATGACCATAGGTATCGTTGATGCTTTTAAAATAGTCAATGTCAAGAATCTCGACTCCAATGGTACATTGATTTTTGAAGGCCTTGGAAAATGTAGTCTCAGCGTAATCGTTGAGATAAGCACGATTAGGAAGCCCTGTCAGTGCGTCATGCTGAGACTGTGACAGAAGGGCCTCATTGCGGTGAATGAGTTCGTAATGCTGTTTCTGTATAAGCTGATTCTCATGATGCCGCTTTTCGGCATGCAGAGTTTCCTGGCATTGCTGTATATTATTTTCCTTGTAAAGGGAAAATAAGCGCAATGAGTACTTCGTTAATGCCTGCTGGTCATTCTGAGAGATTGCACATTCGATTCTTTCCTCAAGACAGTTGCGGAAAAGGTAGAAAGGCGTCTGTTCTGTCTCAAAGTGGCTGATGAAAAAGTCAAGAACATCGGTCAATTCCTTTGCGGAATGCATTTTTTTGATTATTTTCACATAGAACAGGATATCATCGGCATATACTGTTAAACTGTTTAAGTTTAAAAGTGCATTTTTGGCAATCTTTAAATGATTTTCTGCCTGCTCCGGTTCGTCAATATAATTGTAAAAAGTTGCATAGAATGTGTGTATTACAAAGGTTTTATATGGCTCATTGTGTTTTTTTAGCTCTTCTAGGCATGAAGTAAGTGTGGCAGTATTCTCAATGGCTTCATCCTTACGATTCATGGCAAGCAGGCAGTAGCCCCGGCTACATAGAAGGATGCAGAAAACCATAAGCGAGTCGTAGGGATAGGTTTCATAGCTTTTCTGAAGATGTTTGTAGGATTCAGAATAGTAAAACAGAGCCCGTTCGTTGTTATTGGTGCGATGGAATGTATCGGCCAGATTGTATTCAGTCATACCGCGGACATAGTTAAGCTGGTGCTGGGAAGACACATCAATGCTGTATAGAAAATAGTCAACCGCCTTTGCAGAATCTCCCGTTGCTTCGGTAGTAAGACCAAGAATGTTATAGGAACGTGCAACGAAAGAATATTCATGGATGTTTTGCTGATATTTAATTCCTTCCAATGCGCATTGAATTGTCTCAGCAAAATTGCTACTATAAAAATAGTAGTATGTAAGACCAAAATAAGCCAAGGCAGTAAGATAATCAGAATGTTCTTTGTAAGCATAGGAAAGAAGCTTCTCACAATATGGCTTGTATTTATGTTGGTCAGAGGTTTGAAGCAGATAGAAATTATCCTGCACTTCCTTAATGCATGATGTAATTTCAGCGGAAAATGTTTCCTTGATATTGGTTATAGTAGGATTAATCATTGTTTTTCGCCTCTCTGTATGAAAATAAACATAACACCCAGTTTTATTTCACAATTATACATGAAAAAACATATTTTGTACATTATAATTTGTTTGACTATATTACAAAATCCGATACAATATTAATTAAGTCAGTTACATAAATATGAACAGGAAAGTGATAAGGAGTAAGTATGCAGAAACATAAATACGTGATGGCATTGGATCAGGGGACAACCAGTTCAAGATGTATTCTTTTTGATAAGCAGGGAAATATTGTGAGTATGGCACAGAAGGAGTTTGGGCAGATTTATCCGAAGGCTGGGTGGGTGGAGCATGACACCATGGAAATCTGGTCGTCACAGCTTGGTGTTGCCGCAGAGGCAATGGCAAAGGTAGGAGCCGGTGCAGAAGATATTGAGGCCATTGGAATAACCAACCAGAGGGAAACCACAATAGTATGGGATAAGAAGACCGGACAGCCTGTGTATAATGCAATATGCTGGCAGTGCCATAGGACGGCGAAAAGGATTGAAGAATTGAAAGCGCAGGGGCTTGATGATTTAATCAAGAAAAAGACAGGCTTGGTGCCGGATGCTTATTTCAGCGCCACCAAGGTAGAGTGGATTCTGAATAATGTGGAAGGGGCAAGAGAAAAGGCTGACGGAGGGCAACTGCTTTTTGGTACGGTTGACACGTGGCTTATGTGGAAGCTGTCCAAAGGAAGAATTTTTGCAACGGACTATACGAATGCTTCAAGGACTATGTTGTTCAACATTCACGATAAGTGCTGGGATGAGGAGCTCCTGTCTTTATTTAGCATTCCACGCAGTATGCTTGCTGATGTTCGACCGTCCAGCTTCATATATGGCAACACGGACGAGGGGTTGCTTGGCGGTGAAATAAGGATTGCCGGGGTTGCGGGAGACCAGCAGGCGGCTCTTTTCGGTCAGTGCTGCTATGATGAGGGAGAGGTTAAGAATACCTACGGTACGGGCTGTTTTTTGCTGATGAACACCGGAAACAGGGCTGTTGCATCTGAAAACGGACTAATTACCACCATAGCAGCCAGTACCGGAGAAGAAGTAAACTATGCGCTTGAGGGAAGTGTGTTTGTAGCCGGTGCAGCAATACAGTGGCTTAGGGATGAGATGCGTATGATTGACAGTGCTGCTCAGTCGGAGGAGTATGCCAAGGCTGTGCCGGACACTAATGGTGTATATGTTGTTCCTGCTTTTACAGGGCTTGGAGCACCATACTGGAATCAATACTGCCGCGGCACGGTTGTGGGGATTACCCGTGGCTGTAATAAGGAACATTTTATCCGGGCTACGCTTGAATCCCTGGCATATCAGACCTACAGTGTGCTTAAAGCGATGGAGCAGGACACGGGGATTAATATCAGAAGTCTACGGGTGGACGGAGGAGCCTGTGCCAACAACTTCCTTATGCAGTTTCAGGCGGATATTCTGGCAGGAGATGTGTTAAGGCCGAGCTGCATTGAAACCACGGCTCTGGGAGCGGCATATCTTGCAGGACTTGCTACGGGGTATTGGAAGGATAAGGATGAAATCCGGGAGAACTGGCAGCTTTCCCACCGCTTTATCCCGTCAATGGAAGAAGAGGTAAGGAAAGAAAAGCTTGCCGGATGGGATAAGGCCGTTGCCTGCGCACTCAATTATTCCGTATAGTAATTTGTTGAGAAATCGGTTTGAATATGATAGTATTATTATGTATAAATTTCAAAAGACAATAGTATTGGGAGGTAATTATGGATATCGTATGTTTGGATTTAGAGGGTGTGCTTGTTCCGGAGATATGGATTGCATTTGCAAAGGAGAGCGGCATTGATGAGCTTAAGAAGACAACCAGAGACGAACCGGATTATGACAAGCTTATGAAGTGGCGCATTGGCATCCTTAAGGAGCATGGTCTTGGTCTTAAGCAGATTCAGGAAACAATTGCAAAGATAGATCCGATACCGGGAGCTAAGGAATTTCTTGATGAGCTTCGTTCAATCTGTCAGGTAATTATTATATCGGACACATTTTCACAGTTTGCTACTCCGCTCATGAAGAAGTTAGGGTGGCCTACAATATTCTGCAATACACTTGAAGTAGCACAGGATGGGGAAATAACAGGATTTAAGATGCGCTGTGAGCAGTCAAAGCTGACAACGGTAAGAGCACTGCAGTCGGTAGGATTTGATACTATTGCAAGCGGGGACAGCTATAATGATTTGGGGATGATTAAAGCAAGCAAGGCAGGCTTTTTGTTTAAGAGTACTGACAAGATTAAGACGGACAATCCTGATATTCCTGCCTTTGAGACTTATGAAGAACTCATGAATGCAATTAAGAATGTAATTAAATAGATTTACTATATATATTGGGAAGGTAAATTCAATTCTTATGAGAGGAAACATAATAAAAGGAGCTGCAGTGCTTCTGTGTTTGTTCATTTGTGGAGGATGTGGGAGAGCGACTAACAATGCGGTAATAGAAATACCTGTAACGATGGATACGACAATTTCCGAAGAGGAGACTACTACCGAAGAGGAGACTACTACCGA
>CAMAKT010000198.1 GCA_945836135.1 uncultured Clostridia bacterium
TATTACATAGATACTGGTATTGCGCAGTGCCTTAATAAAGACCTTATCGCCAAAAAGGTCTTTATAATTGCCAAGACCTATTCTGCTGTACTCACCGCTTATCATGTTATAATCCTCATAAAAGCTCATAAGGAATGCACGAACCAGAGGATAAGCTGTAAACAAAAGAATTACTATCAATGCGGGCATCAGGTAAAGATAGCCCTTCATGCTCTTTTTTTCCATAGTCAGCCTCTCCCTGAATTAAAATTTGCCTATGCTCTTCTCGTCACTGCCGAAAATCATAATCTGATTCTTGCGGGCACGGATTGTAAAATCGTCACCTTCCTTAATGGAAAGGTCGGAATGTACAAGTATGCGAAGTTCCTCATTTCCTATAGAGAAATGAATTAACAAATCACGTCCTGTCATGCGTACATGTGATGCCTTAACAGTAATTCCTTCTTCTGCAATCTCAAAGGATTCAGGACGTATACCCGCAGTATATGTGCCGTCCGCAAGCTCACAACCTGAGCGAAGCAGCGCACCCTCGCAGTAAATACTGCCTCCGCGCACTTCAACAGGGAATGTGTTAACCTGAGGCATACCAAGGAATTGTGCCACAAAAAGATTGTCCGGATTAAGATACATAGCCTGAGGTACCTCATACTGCTGCACAACACCGCTCTTCATAACTGCAATACGGTCAGAAATACTCATTGCCTCTTCCTGGTCATGGGTAACGAAGATTGTAGTAATCTTCACCTCCTGCTGTATACGGCGAATCTCCTCACGAGTCTCTATACGCAACTTGGCATCGAGATTTGACAGGGGCTCATCAAGCAGTAACACCTCCGGCTTCTTAACCAGCGCTCTAGCTATGGCAACTCTCTGCTGCTGACCACCTGACAGAGCCTTAGGCTTACGCTTCATAAGTCCGTCAAGTTGTACCAGCTTAGCCATCTCGTATGCCCTCTCCCTGGCCTCAGCCTTCTTGACCTTGCGGTTGATTAATGGAAACATAATATTTTCTTCTACCGTCATATGCGGGTAAAGAGCATAATTCTGAAAAACAAGTCCAATTTCCCTGTCCTCCGGGGCTACTTTCGTGACATCCTTGTCTCCAAAAAATATTTTACCTTCTGTAGGGTCCGAAAGACCTGCAAGCATGAAAAGGGTTGTGGACTTACCACATCCTGAAGGTCCTAACAGACCAACCAGCTCGCCATCGGCAATATGAAGGTTCATATTATCCACTGCCTTAAAATCTCCATAAGCCTTAGTCAGATTCTCAATTCTGATATCCATTGGTGGCACCTCAATTTCCGTGTATAACACATATTTTTCTAATTTTTCGTATGGGACATATTATATATAAAATCTTTGTAAAAAACAATCAAATATGCGTAAATTTTTTTAAAACCTCATGCAAAGGACGTTTTATCTTTTTTCGTGTAATTTCCACAAGACCTAATTTTGTCATTTCAATAAAATAAGCAGGAACATTATCATTTGCAAGTTCTGCTTTAATATGCTCTATCAACAGAGCATTGTTTTCTTCACTTTCCATATTAATAAAGTCGATAATTACTATTCCCGATATGTTTCGCAGTCTTAACTGACGGCATATTTCTGTTGCCGCTTCCATATTGATTTTTAAGAAGGTATCCTCTCTGGTTTTCCTGTTTCCGTCAAATTTACCTGTATTTACATCTATTACCGTAAGGGCCTCCGTCGGTTCAATAATAAGATAGGCTCCTGATTTTAGCCATACATGTGGATTAAGGGCTTCTCTGATTATTTTTTCAAAATCATAGCATTTATACAAGGGAAGTAATTTGTCATCATAAAGCCTTACAACATTTCCATATGCCGGAAGAAGCCGTATAATATTATCCAGTATCTCCGGCTTGTCCGTAATTATTATGTCCTCATTCGTGAGCTTACATTCCCTAAGGTCGGATATATATGCGTCTTCCTTTTTATACAGGCAGGTAAAGGCAGGTCGTGAAAATGCCTTTGTATTAATCTCCGCCTCAAGCTTTACCATATGACATGCCTCATCAAGCACAGCAGAAATGTCAGCATTGTATGCTGCAGTGCGAACAACAAAGCTTATGCGTCTTTCTGCCTCCTTAACAAGAGGTATGAGTTTTTCATGTATGCTTCTCCTGAAATCTTCGTCCTTTATTTTGGAGGACACCGCCACCTGGCCTTTGCCGTCAAAGGACATAACCACATAGTTGCCCGTTATACTGATATCTGACGTAAGGGATGGTACTTTGCTCTTAATTGCCTCCTTCGAAACCTGTACAAGCATAAGGTCCCCCTGGCATACCTTATCAGTATTTTTGCGGTTAAGGAAATTGTGATGTGTATTGTCCGTCAGGGAATAATAACACACCCTGTCCTTGTCTATCTGCACAAAAGCCGAATTGATGTTTTTAACCACATCTTTCACACGTCCTATATAGACGTTTCCGAGGAGGGCTTCCTCCTCCTTATCATACATGTTGATAAGTGCAGGCTTGTCCTCCTCGAAAATAACTGCCGTTGTGTAATTGTCCAATGTTGTAATAATATACTTTTTTGTACTCATTTTCTCAACATTTTTACCGCTTTGAAAGTTCAGCAGTAACCTCCTCCCAGGTAACTTCCTTAAGTGACATAAGCACCATCACATGATAGAGAAAATCAGAAATTTCATAAATTATCTCCTCCGGGTCCGGATTCTTGGCTGCGATAATAATTTCAGTTGCCTCCTCGCCACATTTCTTCAGGATTTTGTCAATTCCTTTGTCAAAAAGGTAATTAGTATAGGAACCCTCCTTCGGGTGGATTTTTCTGTCCTCTATTACATCCATAACCTCCTTAAATACCTTTAGAGGATTAGTCTCAGCATAGTCTTTTCTGGCAATATTGCGGTAAAAACAGCTATAGTTTCCTGTATGACAGGCGGCACCGATTTGCTTAACCTTGGCAAGAAGAGTATCATTGTCACAGTCTATCTCAATGGATTTGACGTACTGGAAATGCCCCGATGTCTCACCCTTCACCCACTGTTCGCTACGGCTTCTGCTGTAATATGTCATAAGCCCTGTACTTATAGTATTGTTAAAAGCCTCCTCATTCATGTAGGCAAGCATAAGAACTTCATCTGTCTTATAGTCCTGTACAATAACAGGAATCAGTCCTTCGGAATTAAGTTTAAATTCGTTGAAATCAAGACTTGAAGTAAAGCTTACAACCTCATATCCCTCTTCCTTAAGCTTATTCTTAAGTGCCGAATAATCTGTATTAAGGTCGGCTTTTGTCATATAGAAGTCGGAATTTGCATAAAATCCGTCAAATTCTGCATTAAAGAAGGCTGTAACCTTATTATCAGAAGCCAAATCTGCAACATCGGTGTCAAAAACGCTGTCAGAAACAAGCAAACCAATTTTCTCGTTACCGAAACGGTTGGAAACCTCCGTAAGCATTGCAGTATTACTCTCAAGACCTGCATCCAGAACAGCCCTTCTTCCTCCGGCATACAGATATTTCTTAACATCTTCAACTCGTTTAATTCTGCCGCCAATGTTAAGAGGCAAATCCGTCTCCTTGGATATCTGACGGATAACAGAGATATTGGCATCATGTGATGCATCATCAACGGATATATCCATAATTAACAGCTCGTCCGCCCCTGCAGCTTCAAGCCTTAAGCATACTTCACAGGCTGACAGCTCGCTATCCACCAATACCTTACATTCCTTATCCTGATAAGCTTTATTATCATGCAAAAAAATCACCGGAACTATTCTCTTCTCAGACATTTTTCATTCCTCCTATACAATGTATCTTTAAGCGTTTGCGAAACTCTGTGTGTTGGCACTGGACGTTGTGCAATTTTACTATATTACCGCTGGGCACGCTTGCGCTGCGTTACAGCACGTAACGGTGCATAAGCGGCTTAACTACAGCCGCTAAGCACCGACGGCTGTAAAGCACCCAGCTTGCAATATAGTAAAATCACACAACTGTTTTGTATCAAATCCAAGTTTCGCAAACTCCTAAATATATCTTATAGCGCCCCCTTGGTTGAAAGCACATCAGTAATCCTCGGGTCGATGGACACTGCCTCGTCAAGTGCCTTGGCAAAGGCCTTGAACATTGCCTCAATAATGTGGTGGTTATTCTCGCCGTCAAGCTGTTTGATATGCAGGTTCATTCCTGCACTGTAGGATATGGCGTAAAAGAATTCCTTCACCATCTCCGTGTCAAAATAACCCACCCTGTCAGTTGTAAATTCAGCCTGAAAGCGCAGATACGGCCTGCCGGACAAATCAATGGCGCAAAGCACAAGAGTCTCATCCATAGGAAGCATCATTGAACCGTATCTTTTTATAGATTTCTTGTCACCTAAAGCCTGCTTTATAGCTTCACCTATCACAATTCCGGTATCCTCTATGGTATGATGGCAGTCCACCATCAAATCGCCCTTCACATTTACGGTAAGGTCAAAGAAGCCATGCTTGGCAAAGCTCTTTAACATATGGTCCAAAAACCCGATTCCGGTGTTTACATTGCTGTTTCCTGTACCGTCAAGATTAAGGACAACGGTAATATCCGTCTCACTTGTCTTTCTTGTGATTGTAGCTGTTCTCATGGCTTCCCTCCATTAATCTTTTCTATTCTTCAAAACGTACTTTAATTGAATTTGCATGTGCAGTAAGTCTCTCTGCATTGGCAAATTTAATTATATCATCATGTATTGGTTCAAGTGCCTCTCTTGAATAAGAGATAATGCTGGATTTCTTAATGAAATCATCAACGCCAAGTGGTGAGAAGAACTTGGCTGTACCGTTGGTCGGAAGAACATGGTTAGGTCCTGCAAAGTAATCTCCGAGAGGTTCTGAACTGTATTCGCCAAGGAATATCGCTC
>CAMAKT010000199.1 GCA_945836135.1 uncultured Clostridia bacterium
ATATGACACTTAGAGCTTTCTGGAATTTACATGGACCGGGATGTAACGAGCATTATCTGGTACACATATTAAGGGAGGCAGATTGTTATCTGGAGAAGCTTAGTCGTGTGGCTGAGTTAGATGGAGAGATTGTCGGTCTCATCATGTATTCGAAGGCAAAGGTAGTCGATGGGGATAAGGTGCAAGAAGTGCTTACATTCGGACCACTATGTGTTGAACCAACATTTCATAATTCAGGTGTGGGCAGGAGATTACTTGAAGCAACCATTCCCCTTGCAAGGGAAATGGGATATCCGGGAATTATCATCTACGGGGAGCCGGGCTATTATCCTAAGAGAGGCTTTAAGACCTGTGATAATTATGGTATTACAACACCGGACGGAAAGAACTTTGACGCATTTATGGCATTTCCACTTGATGAGGAAAGGTTTGCGAATATTCATGGAAGGTTCTATGAAGATGAGGTATTTGAAAAATGTGATGATTTGGATGAAGTAACTTCATTTACTAAGGAATTCAAATATCCTAAGCCACTTAAATTGTCTTGTCAGTGGCTTCATGAGGAGCGCCTTGGCACAATCTGCGAGATACAGAAGAACAGCTATAAAATCAAGTTCTGGGAACAGGAGCTTGTTGCCAAATTGAAGGGTTCATTTTATAATAAGAATGGTGAGCTTCCTGTGGTGGGTGACTATGTAACCTTCCTGTATAATAGGAATGGTGATTCGGTTATCACCTCGGTATGTGAGAGAAGCAGCCTGCTCAAGAGACCGGATCAGTCGGGGCATGCAATAGGATATGTTAAGACTATGAATGAGCAGGTCATGGTGGCTAATTTTGACTATGTGTTTATTGTCGCATCCCTCAATGACAATTACAATTTTAACCGTATTGCCCGCTATGTATCGATTACGCTTCAGGGAAATGGAATTCCGGTAGTTATTCTCACAAAAGCAGATTTGTGCAGCAATCCGGGAAGGTATGTAAGAGAAATTGAAGAGCTTTCAGATAAGGTGCGGGTTCATACAATAAGTGCCCTATACGGAATAGGAATGGAGGAACTTAATGAGTACATTAAGCCGAGAAAGACTATAGCCATATTAGGTTCATCAGGAGTGGGAAAATCCACACTGGTAAATACTATAGTCGGAAAAGAAGTAATGAAAACATCAAACATCCGGGAGGATGACTCTAAAGGCCGCCATACTACTACATACAGGCAGATGATTGAGCTGCCTAATGGCGCTATGCTAATTGATACACCGGGTATGCGCGAGCTTGGTATGTGTGATGTCAGTGAGGGCATTGATGAAACCTTTAAGGATATAGTTGAACTGGAAGCCTGCTGTAAATTCAGTGATTGTAAACATAGGACAGAACCGGGGTGTGCAATTAAAGCCGCCATCAAGGATGGAACCTTGTCTTTAGAAAGATATGAGCTGTATAGGAGCTTACATGCTGAAAGCAATAATTCCGCTAAAATGAAAGCAATATCAAAGCAGCGCAAAATAATTAATAAAAACAGATATTAATATTGTGCATTACTTTAGGAGGATATTTTAATGAAGGATTTTGTCAAAGGAGCTAATCCATATATGCCCTTATGGGAGCATGTACCGGATGGTGAGCCAAGAGTATTTGAACACAATGGAGAGAAGCGGGTGTATGTGTATGGCTCCCATGATACGGAAATAACACATTATTGCGGACGGGATTATGTTGTCTGGTCGGCGCCTGTTGATGACCTGACTGACTGGACTTGTCATGGAACAGCATATGAAACACATTATGATTCAGTACTCTATGCGCCGGATGTAGTAAAAAAGGGAGATACATATTATATGTATGCAGCGGAGCATGCAGGTAGTCTGATTGTTGTTGCCAGTTCTAAGACTCCTTGGGGTCCTTTTGAGAATCCGGTGGAAACCAAGCTTGGCTTTGATCCGGGTGTACTTGTTGATGATGACGGAAGGGTGTATGCTTACTGGGGCGGCTGTGCAGCTCCTTGCTATATTGCTGAACTGGAAGAGGATATGGCAACTATCAAAGAGGATACACTGGTTTCTAATCCATTAGGCCATTCCACGTGTCCATGGAATCCGGTGGATGACGGACATATTTCATTAATTGATGGTTTCTTTGAGGCTTCAAGCCCACGAAAGGTGATGGGAAAGTATGTTTATATTTATTCAAAGCGTTATGAAAAGCCTATTCCCGAGCTTGGAGTATATGGAGCAAATAATGGATTTTTGTCCTATCGTTTCAGTGACTCTCCATTTGGACCTTTTCATGATGGTGGAGATATCAGCTTTAATGGTGGAGAGATATTAAAGGACGCTGAAGGTTGTGGTACAATGACCTATCAATGGGGCAATAATCACGGCTCGATTATGGAAGTAAATAGTAAATGGTATGTATTTTATCATCGCCAGACAGGCGTTAATGAATATTCCCGCCAGGCAATGCTGGAGCCTGTTGATGTTGCTATGGGGCAGGACGGTATGCTGTATATTGGCAATGTTAAATTCCTTAATGGAGAGCCGGTTTCTTCCGGTCCTGTGGAAATGACTTCTCAAGGCCCTCATATCAATGGGCTTGATGCTTATAAGTGGATATCAGCCGGATATGCCTGTCATATTCATGGCAGCAGCACCAGAGCGTACATTAAGCCGGGCTATGAAAAGAAGGAGGACATTTCCACTCCTGTGGTGAATCTTTCATCAGGTACTACTGTAGGATTTCGCTATCTGCAGTTTGGAAACAATTCGCCAAAGCAGGTTCAGGTGGTCTTAGGAGAGCATAAGACTTTGAAGGTTAATGTAAGAATTGATTCATATAAAGGCCGTATTGTTGCTTCTATGGACTTTGGTGAGACAGAGAAAGAGAAAACAGCTGATATGACTGCTGCAGTGATTGGAAAGCATGCAGTGTACTTTGAATTTATTTCAGAGGAAGCAGGCGCTGTTGCAGAGTTTGACAGATTTAGTTTTTGTTAATATTATGAAAGACTGATAAACAGTGGTTTATGATAGCCATTGTTTATCAGTCTTCTATTTTACTTTTTCTTATCTCTCTTCCTTGCCAGATATATGTCTAATTTCTCCTTCATATTTTCAGGCATTTCTCTAAGTACAGGACATTTGCCGGCGTTTACCATGTTGTTTGCAAAAATGTTGATGAAGTCGATGTCTGCCAATAACTGTGAAGCCTTCATTACTTTGGCTGTGTCATAGCTGTTGTGAATAGTGGCGGTATTGTTAGGGGCAATTCGTGCGAAGGATACGGCAGGGATTCCCTTATCAGCAAAAGGAGTGGAATCGCTGGAATATACATCCTGATATGCACGGAGGCCGAAGCTTTCCACTGCGCCTAGGTATTCCAGATAGTGAACCAGCTTTTCCTCAGAGGTGCAGCAGGCGATAAACTTACCCATAATACAGCCAATCATATCAAGATTGATGTTCAGAACAATCTTAGAAAGTTCATTTTCGTGGGCGGCAACATAAGCCTTGGAGCCTAAGAGACCTCTTTCCTCGGAACCGCACCAGATGAAGCGCAGACTGTACTTGTGTGGATTCTTTATAAAATATTCTGCGATACCCAGAAGTCCGATGCTGCCGGACATATTGTCATAGGCACCCTCCGACAGAGAGGTGGAATCATAATGTGCTGTAAACACAATTGTGTCTTCGATTTCGCCGGGTAGGTCTAAGATACAATTGTGGGATTTGCCATTGTATTCGTTCTGCTTCAGAATAATAACAGCTTCCCTGGCATCATTTTCGATTAGGCGTATGGCCTGCTTTACATTGATATTCACTCCGGGTATTTTATTGCCCTTGCTTATATAGGAGCGCAGCTCACGCTGGTCAATGTCCTCGTCTGTGAAGTTCGCGTTGCCATCGAAGGTGATAAAACCCACAGCTCCATTTTCTAATATGTCCTGGTATCTCCAGTAGCCCATGTACACATCGTTTAAGACGATTTTGCCTCTGCATTGTGAGAGGGAAAAAGCATCGTCATGGCGCAGGTAGTAGAGGGGAGCGGATATTTCTGCGCTGCCGGAGCAAAAATAGCCCTTGCATGGGATTTTTTCGCCATCTACAATCAATTCTGCTTCTTCAATTTCTGCCATATCCACTTCGAAATCTTCCAGATATGCCTTCCCGCCCAGTTCGACACACTTTTCCTTTAAATAGTTGGCACACTTTAATTCGTCTTCACTGCCACCCATGCGGACATAGGCGGTGTCAGATAGTATCTTATTAATCTGTTGCTCGTTCATTATGTTCCTCCATGTGAGTTAGATAAGTACATTATATATTGAATTTATGTTTGTCACAAGTTTTTTCAATTTCAAAAAGACCTTATTGCTATTTATGAAAATGATTTTTTAAAACATAATGGAAAAGTAAACAGCGGGCGTATTTTAATGGTATTTCGCAGTATTCCGTCACAACTGGCAAAAGAAAATGAAAAATTTATGTATGGTGCTGTTCGCGAGGGTGGGAGAGCAAGAGATTTTGAAGAGGCAATTGAGTGGCTGGTATCGGCTGGAATGCTGAATCGTGTTTATAATGTTTCAAAACCGGAACATCCGCTGGCGGCATATGATCGGTTAGATTGTTTCAAATTATATATGTTTGACACAGGACTTCTCAAGTGTATGCCTGGAGTAGATAACAGTGCGATTTTACTGAAGTCTGACTTTCACACGGACTTGAAGCATCTGCTGATGTAATCCGCATTGTGATGAATATTCCGGGATAAATCACTTAAGGAAACAGCTACATCATTATCTATAATAGAGAATATGTTATTGGGGTTATTATCACAAAGGGTAGAAATATAATAAACGTAACAGTTCAGCCCGCGCCATTCGCA
>CAMAKT010000200.1 GCA_945836135.1 uncultured Clostridia bacterium
CTATAGCCATTGCTACATTAAATGGGCTTGATATGAATGATATTATTATTAGAAAAGATAAAGTAGCTTCCATAAAATATAATCATAGAACAAATTTAGAACAGTTCATCTTGAATAAGAGAAATGCGGAAGTCGACAAATAAAACGGGATTTATAGAATGGAGAACAATCAAATGGTTTATAAGGAATGCAAACACAGCGGGAAGAAGCAGGGCAACATGAAAATTGAAAGAGATAAATTTGAAAAACTTGTTGTATTCCCCGAAATTTTTGTTATAATATAATTGAAAAGAGGCAATCGCCATATAGTGGTTGACCGATATATTGAAAAGTAAGAAACCTTCTCGCACTCGGGCAAAGTACAGGGAAGGTTTTTTACTACTTTAATGACATATCAAATAAATGAATGTCAGTAGTGCCAAGAGGAACATTCCGAAAGACATCAAGTCTTTAAAATCGAATTTATTCTTCATAAGCTAACACATCCATTCTATGTAGAATAGAGGTCAACCACCCTTGCTATATGTAATATAGCATGTACACGATTGCCGGTAGCAATTTGCTACTAAGATTATTATAGCATAGCATCGGTTAAAACACAGGTTCGATTACAGCATGAAAATTGAATTAGCGGAGGAAACAAAAATGGCGGGAATGTTTATAGTATGGAGTACAGTTGGATGTTTATTTATAGGTGTGGGGATTTATTCATTTTTCACCAAAAAGGCAATAGGATTCTGGGCTAATGCAGAAATGTTTCAAGTTACAGATATAAAGAAATATAACGGAGCAGTTGCCAAACTGTTTTGCATATATGGAATAGTGTTTATTGTTTTAGGGTTTCCACTAATATCAGAACAGAATTCCGCATGGATTCTTTTATCGGTTATTGGTATGATGATTGAAAGCATAACAGCTATGATTGTTTACACAACTGTTATTGAAAAGAAGTATAAAAAGAAATAAGCTTTGCAATAGACGAAAAGCATTCTTGTTTAAAGCGTTTATAAATAATTCTTAGATGGAAGAAAGCACCAAATGACTTACTTTGGCATTTGGTGCTTATCTTATAGAGTTCTTCCCTGATATTGTATAGTTACCACATAAACCGTTTTATTCGGCTCGTCAATGCGGAAGATGGCGATATAGTTATCAATTAACAACTGTCTGTAACCCTTTCCGGCATATCTGCCCTCGTTTCGCTCTTGATGTGACTGCGGAAAGGTGTCTAAACTTAAAACAGCTTTCTTAATTCTGTCAACCTGTCCTTTTGCATTTTCAGGAGCCGATTTCTCGTTTGCAACATATTCATAAATGTTGTCTAATTCGCGTATTGCTCTGGGGTTGACCTTTACCTTGTATTTATCCAAAATGCTTTTTCTCCAATTCTGAAAAAACTATCGCTGCATCGACTGCTTCTGCTCCGTTAGTAATTTCCTGTTCGGATTCGTAGATAGCTTGATCAATGCGGTTAATTCTTGCGAATTTATCATATAATTCACTACTCATAACAACCAGGTCACTATATCCGTTTTTAGTAATAAAAATAGGCTCCTGCTCCTTGTGCGCAATATTGGAGATTTCGGTGGTATTGCGTAAATCCTTAATAGGCATAATAAGAGGCATAATGCTTCACTCCTTTCTGTGACACAATTATAGCATAATTATGTGTTGAAAACAACAGAAACATACGATATAATTAAGTGGAAGTTTCCAGATGACAATTCTGCATGCAAATCGGATAATTTGTTTCAAAAAGAGTATTTAAAGATTGACAATTCTGTAACACTCTGTTATAGTACTATCACATGGTAGCGAATTATCAGTTTACCATGGTAAAGCATAAAAATACACAATAACTGCATAGCAGGACAATGCAGTATCCGTATCAGAATTGGAGATAGTAGGAGAGAAAATGGAGAGAAAATTACTGCACACCCCGGAGGGTGTAAGAGATTTATATGGAGTGGAATGTGAGAATAAGCTTTTGCTTCAGAACAGAATGCATCAGGTTCTGAAATTATATGGATATCGAGATATACAAATGCCTTCCTTTGAATTTTTTGACATATTCAACAAGGAGCGCGGAAGCGTCGAGGCAAAGAATATGTTTAAGTTCTTTGATCGTGAGGGAAATACCCTTGTGCTCCGTCCGGATATGACACCGCAAGTGGCAAGATGTGCGGCGAAGTATTTTGAGAATGAGGAGACAGCTATTAAGCTGTGCTACCTGGGCAATACCTTTATCAACAAGGTTTCCTATCAGGGCAGGCTTAAGGAGACAACCCAGCTTGGCTGTGAGCTTATAGGTGACAGCAGCGTGGCGGCGGATGCAGAGATGCTTGCCATGATGATTGAAGCACTGCTGGCTGCGGGGCTTAAGGAGTTTCAGGTTGAGGTGGGACAGGTTGCATACTTTAAAGGTCTGGTAAATGAAGCGGGAATAGACACGGAGACTGAGGAAGAATTAAGACTTCTTATACAGAAGAAGAATTTCTTCGGCGTTGAGGAGCTGGCAAGAAGCTGTGGACTGTCGGACAGTGTAAGAGAGGCTCTTTTCATGCTGCCGCAGTTGTTCGGTCAGGCTGATAAGCTGGACGAAGCCACACAGTATGTACATAATGACATGTCACTGTCGGCTATACGACATCTTAAGGAGGTATATGAGCTTCTTAAAGTATACGGCTATGAAGAATATGTGTCCTTTGATCTTGGTATGCTTAGTGAACTTACATATTATACCGGAATTATTTTCAGAGCAGTTACATACGAGGTGGGTGAGCCTGTGGCGGCGGGTGGACGTTATGATGAATTAATCTGCCAGTATGGTAAGGCTGCCGCTTCAATCGGTTTTTCCATCAATGTGGATTTTGTGCTGCTTGCACTGTACAGACAGGGAATACAGCTCCCGGCTAACAGGCTTCCGCTTATGATACTTTACCGTGAGGATGAGATGGTCAATGCTGTCAAGCTTGGCAATTACTACCGAAGGTCCGGTATCAGTTCGGGACTTATTCCTTTTGCAAAGGATAAGACAATTTCAGATTATGAGCAGTCAGCAATACGAGGCGGCTATGAGGCTGTTGTCAGGGCTGATGCGGAAACCTTGGAAAGGTTAGGTGTTCAATAATGAGATATATAACATTTGCGCTTGCTAAGGGCAGACTTGCCAAGAAAACGCTGGAAATATTTGAACAGATAGGAATCACCTGCGAGGAGATGAAGGACGAGAACTCTAGAAAGCTTATTTTTACCAATGAGGAGCTGGGACTTAAGTTTTTCCTTGCAAAGGCAAACGATGTTCCTACATACGTTGAATACGGTGCTGCAGATATAGGCATTGTAGGAAAGGATACAATCCTTGAAGAGGGACGTAATCTCTATGAGGTCTATGATTTGGGAATAGGCAAATGCAGGATGTGTGTCTGCGGTCCTGAGAGCGCCCGCAAGTACCTTAACGGACATGAGTTGATTCGTGTGGCAACGAAGTATCCTAATATAGCTAAGGATTATTTCTACAACAGGAAACATCAGACAGTGGAGATAATCAAGCTTAACGGTTCCATTGAGCTGGCTCCTATTGTGGGACTTTCGGAAGTCATCGTCGATATAGTTGAGACAGGAACCACACTTCGTGAGAACGGTCTGACTGTTCTTGATACCGTATGTGACTTATCGGCGAGAATGGTTGTAAATCAGGTGAGTATGAAGCTTGAGAATGAAAGAATACTTAAGATTATCAATGATCTTAGAAATTATGTGGAAGGGAAGAAAAACGCATGAGAACAGTATATTTGACAGAGGATACCAAGGCGGATATTCTGGAAAATTTATTAAAGAGAAGCCCTAACAGCTACGGCGCATACGAGTCAAGCGTGGCTGCCATCTTAGCTGATGTAAGAGAAAAAAGGGATGCCGCAATTTTTGAGTATACGCAGAAGTTCGATGGTGCTACGATTAATGCAGAGAATATTGTTGTGACCAAGGAAGAAATTGACGAAGCATATGCAGCAGTGGAACCGGAGCTTGTGGAGGTAATCCGCAAGGCTCTCGTTAACATCCGTGATTATCATGCAAAGCAGAAGCAGTATAGCTGGTTTGATTCCACTCCAAATGGAACGATTCTTGGACAGAAGGTTACACCTCTTAACCGCGTGGGTGTGTATGTTCCCGGCGGCAAGGCAGCTTATCCGTCATCGGTTCTTATGAATGTGGTTCCGGCTAAGGTTGCAGGTGTAAGCGAGATTATTATGACCACCCCTCCGGGAAAGGACGGAAAAATCAATCCGGGAACATTGGTTGCAGCCAACGAGGCCGGAGTGGACATTATATACAAGGTGGGCGGTGCCCAGGCAATCGGTGCAATGGCATACGGAACAGAGAGCATCCGCAAGGTTGATAAGATTGTGGGGCCGGGCAATATCTATGTAGCCCTTGCAAAGAAGGCAGTATACGGTCATGTAAGCATTGACTCCATCGCTGGACCTAGCGAGATACTTGTGATTGCCGACGAGACCGCCAAGCCGCGTTATGTGGCTGCTGATTTGCTGTCCCAGGCGGAGCATGACGAGATGGCATCGGCAATACTTATCACCACCAGCGAAGAGCTTGCAAAGCAGGTTTCAGAGGAAGTTGAAAGGTTCGTAGCTCAGCTTTCAAGAAAGGAAATATTGCAGAAATCCCTGGACAATTATGGTTACATCCTAATTGCCAAGGATTTGGAGGAAGCTGTTGAGACTGCCAATGAGATTGCATCCGAGCACTTGGAGATTGTGACTAAGGACCCATTTATGGTTATGACCAAAATCCGCAATGCCGGAGCGATATTCCTTGGCGAATACAGTTCAGAACCTCTCGGAGATTACTTTGCAGG
>CAMAKT010000201.1 GCA_945836135.1 uncultured Clostridia bacterium
CGGTTAATTACTTCTGTTTGTCTGGTTATCATCCTGCTGCTCCTTATTATGAATATAATGTTGGTTGATAAATTACTTTTTCCTTTGCCAACATTATATTTCATAATCCAGGTTTGCGCAACCGGTTATTCATAAAACATTTTAGCAGCTTTGTCGAATGACTAATGATACCGGGAGGTTGATCAGTGTATCGCTGCTGCCACTGGACTTAAGTTCAATAAGTTTCTCTATCGCAACCTTTGCTCTAAGGGCGCCATCCTGCTTAACCGTGGTAAGCGTCGGAGACACCATCTCACAGATAGGATTGTCATCAAAGCCTGCAACCGCTATATCCTCGGGCACCCTCAGTCCGTTGTCTTTAAGCACTCTCATTATCTCCGCTGCGTAAGCATCACTTACTGCAAAGACTGCATCTGCCTCTTTGAAATCATCCATGTATTCATCATAGAATTGCATTCTCTTATCTTTATGCATGGGAAGAATAAGTTTTCTGCAGTTATCTTCACCATAGGCTGATATAAAACCTTCGATTCTTTCTTTATCTACACCCATCTCATTGTCGGACAGAATGAGTGTCAGTCCGAAGCGTTTTTGCCGAAAATACTCGCCCATCTGTCTGCCTCCGTCGAAGTTATCGATGGTGATGTTGGCTATGCGCTCAGGGTTGTTGCAGTAGCCGTCATATATTACGAACGGGATGCGCATGTGGTTGCGAAGGTAGGAGTAGTCCTGGTGGCAAAAGCCTATGATGACAATCCCGTCCATGTTCCACATCGAAGCAAACTTGATGACATCATCTGCAGTTTTGGCTTTCTTGACCATCATGAAGAAACCGTTTCTCTCAATTTCATCCGAGAGGTGATTGAGCGAGGATGCGATGAAGGCGTCTTCCAGGGTGTGACCCTCATACTTCTCATGGTCATTGACAAAGACACCGATTATCTTCGAAGAATTCTGCGCAAGCAGGATTCCTGCCATGTTTGGGATATATCCGCGCTTCTCTAAGGTCTCCTGAACCTTAGCGATGGTTGCTTCAGAGACCTTGGCGGTTTTGCCGTGGATGACATTGGAGACAGTTGCGGTGCTTACACCCAGCTCCTCTGCTATGTCCGCTATTCTTATCGGTCTGTTCTCATCTCTCTCCTTAATCATTGATTATTACCCTTTATTAATTACCATCAATATTGTTGCCGGCCTCAAGTCTGTTCATCCAGACGCGCTTCTTCATAACCACAAGTCCTATTATCATTCTCACGCATTCCTCAAGAGAGAGGATGAAATATACGTAAGGGATGCTTAGCTTAAGCACTCTGGATGATAGAAGTCCAAGCGGTACACCGAAGCACCAGGTACCGATAAGGTCAATCATCATAACATACTGGGTCTTGCCGCCGCTTCGGATAATTCCGCCACCCAGGATCATGTTAATGACCTTAACGGGTGCCATAATTGCAAATACAAACAATATGCTGACAGTAATGCTCTTAACTTCATCACTGACATTATATATCCTTACATACAATCCGGCGGTAAGCAGAACGACAATCGACAGAATGACAGATGCAATGAATCCGTACTTGATCAACTTCTTTCCGCTGTTGTAGGCGTCATCATAATCTCCGGCTCCCAGCCTCTTGCCAATGATTATCGCTGCTGCCGAGGCAAGTCCGCTCAGTGCCCCAATCAGAAGTCCCTGAATCGGGTTGATCAGGGTCATTGCCGCCATGGAATCGGTTCCCATGTGTCCATATATCATAGCATACACATTCTCTCCAAGACTCCACATAGTCTCAGAAAACAGAGCCGGAGAAAGCATTGCCAGATACTGTACCGTATTGAAGCTTCCGATATCCGAATAGGATATCGACTTGTCCTTCTTAATCACATTATCACGTGACACCAGCACCACAAACATAATAAGGAAGTTGACACACTGTGCAGCCACACTTGCAATAGCAGCACCCTTCACACCCATTTTAGGTGCTCCGAACCTGCCGAAAATAAGAATGTAATTAAGTACTGTATTAAGTACCGCCGAGAATATGCTGGCATAAAGCGGAAGCTTCGCCTTCTCCATGCATCGAAAGACGGTGGAGATAATCGTAGCTGCTGCTAAAGGGAGAAAGGTAAGCACGAAGATACGCAAGTATGACGCTGCCTCCGCTATAGTTGCCACATCTTCCGTATACAATCCCATAATAAATTCAGGAAAGCATACACAAACAAGGGTAAAAATAATCGCAATGATAAGTGTTAATCCCAGATTGACGTTAAAGCTTCTTCTGACCTCGGGCTTGTTCTCCTGACCAATATACTGCGCAATCATGATGCCTGCTATTCCGCTCACAGCAGACACGATTACATTAAAAATGCTCGCGAACTTACCTGCCAGACCAACCCCTGCTACGCTTACACTTCCAAGCTGACCGATCATGATCTGGTCAATGATCCCAAAGGAAGCCTGTAGCATGGACTGCAGTGCAACCGGCAGTGCCAGAGTAAGTACAAGATTCAAAAATGCCTTATTATCACTCTTTTTCATAATTCTCCTCATGATAGTGCCTAACTTTGATTTCTATATACAATAATAAGAGGTTATGTGCATAACCACAATGGTTAAGCACATAACCTCTTACAAATTCAATCAATTATTTTTGTATATAATTACCAAAACAGTATATTCGGAGACAATTTGACGAACTATAATCATCCTAAAATAATTCCTTTTTTACATATTCACTCATATTCTTCTGCCTCCTTGTTTGGCAACGATTATTAACAATATTGCTCCCAAATTGTTAAAAACGCTTGGTCGCACTGTTTATTATTATCTGATAGAATATGTTAAAATTAAGTGCAAAGGTGGGAAAAATATGAACAATATGAATAAGGAACTTGATAAATCGTCCGGAACTCCTCTTCGTCGGGCATACCTTGATAACATCAGATTCATTACAGTCTGCATTGTTGTAATATATCATGTTATATATATCTTCAACGGTGTGCAGCCCTTCGGTGTGATCGGTCCGTTTAAGGATAGGCAGATACAGGATGCTTTCCAATATATTACCTATCCCTGGTTTATGGCACTGCTCTTCGTCGTGTCGGGAATGAGTTCCAGATATTATCTCGAAAAACACAGTACGAAGAGTTTCATCAAGGACAGGACTCGTAAACTTCTGGTGCCGTCCACGCTCGGACTCTTCGCCTTCCACTGGATTCTGGGATATTACAATATGTTAATCGGTGGTGGTTTTGAGGAGGCTATGTCGCAGATGCCCAAGCCGATACTGTATGTGGTTATGGCCGTATCGGGAACCGGCGTGCTCTGGTTCATTCAGGTGCTGTGGCTGCTGTCACTTCTACTTATTCTGATAAGAAAGATTGAGAAAGACAGGCTGTACAATCTGTGTAAGCGGATGCCTATATGGCTCATCCTTCTCTTCTGCGTTGTGAATTATCTGGCAGCTCAGGTTCTCAATACACCCATGATTACCGTGTACCGCTTTGGAATCTATGGTTTCTGTTTCCTTATGGGCTACTTCGTCTTCTCGCACGATGAGATTGTTGACAGGCTTTGCAGTCTGCGTATCATACTCGCTGTTGTGGCTGTTGGTCTTGGTATTTCGTATACGATATTATATTTTGGTGAAAACTACGCAACAGAGCCTGTTATTAACAATATGCTTGCCTGCCTCTTTTGCTGGTTTGCTATTCTTGCCATACTGACCAATATGAAGAAATACTTCGATTACTCAACTGCGTTCACCTCATGGATGAGCCGAAAGTCTTGGAGCCTGTATATCTTCCACTACCTTCCTCTTGCAATGGTTGCATACTATCTTCATATATATGCGCCCGGCCTGCCTGCATTTGTTGTATATCTTCTTGTAGTTATCGCCGCCTTTGCAGGAGCCTTCGTGCTGGGTGAAGTTGTCAGTCGAATACCTGTTATTAGATATTGTGTACTTGGAATAAAGGGAAAGAAAAATGTTTAAGGATAATCTTATTGAACTTAGAAAACTTAATGGTATGTCTCAGGATGAGCTTGCTGACAGAATCGGCGTCAGCAGACAAACTGTATCCAAATATGAAACCGGAGAATCGTTGCCGGATATCGAGAAATGTAAGCGTATTGCAGAGGTCTTCTCAGTGTCGATGGATGACCTGATTAACTATGAGCGAAATAACAAGAATAATCTTGGATTAAATGTTCCGCCCAAAGGCAAGCACATCTTCGGCATGGTAAAGGTCGGCGATAAGGGGCAGATTGTAATACCTGCGGAAGCAAGGAAAATCTTCGATATTAATCCCGGAGACAACCTTATTGTCCTTGGTGACGAGTCACAGGGCATCGCCATTGTGAAGGAGAAGGGACTTATGGACCTGTTAAGACTGGCTACCAAGCTTTGCTGAGAGGACACGCCATAGCCCCTCAAGGCCTTCCATAATATCATTATATGTATCATCAAAGTTGCCGGTATACCAGGGATCCGCAATATCCCTGCTCTTACCGGCAAATTCCAACAATTTGTACATCTTGCCCTCCGGATCTCCTCCGGTGATCCGGCTCATATTCCTAATATTCCAATCATCCATACCGATCAGATAGTCATATCTGTCATAATCAGACTTGGTCATCTGAACAGCTCTGTGCTTAAGTATGGGAATGCCTGCCTCACGCAGTTTATTCACCGTTCCGTAGTGTGGACCGTTGCCAATCTCTTCCCTGCTTGTAGCGGCCGAATCAGTCTCGATCACGTCCTCCAAACCCCTCTGCTTTATCTGATAATCAAATATAAACTGAGCCATCGTGCTACGGCAAATATTGCCGTGGCAGATGAATA
>CAMAKT010000202.1 GCA_945836135.1 uncultured Clostridia bacterium
CTTGGAACCATGGCAATCGGCGAGGGCGGTGGTGAGCTTGCAAAGCAGCTTCTTAATAAGACATATGATGTGGCTATGCCGGGTGTTGTTGCCATATATCTCACCGGAGAGCCGATGAAGGGTGTAGGTCCGCAGGATGTGGCACTGGCGATTATAGGTGCAGTATTCGGTAACGGCTATGTGAAGAACAAGGTTATGGAGTTTGTTGGTCCAGGTGTGTCATCATTAAGCGCTGATTTCCGTATCGGCATCGATGTAATGACCACGGAAACCACCTGTCTGTCCTCCATATGGAGAACGGATGACACTGTTAAGGATTTCTATGAAGTGCATGGACGTGGCGACTGCTATGCCGAGCTTAACCCTGGCAAGGTAGCATATTATGATGGAGTGGTATATGTTGACCTTAGCACAATCAAGCCTATGATTGCCATGCCGTTCCACCCAAGCAATGTATATACAATTGAAGAACTGAATGCAAATCTTATGGACATTCTCGATGATGTTGAGAAGCGTGCTGCGGTAAGCCTTGACAACAAGGTGCCGTACACCTTGAAGGACAAGGTGAGAGATGGCAAGCTCTATGTTGAGCAGGGTATTATTGCCGGTTGTGCAGGCGGCGGCTTTGAAAATATATGTGCTGCAGCAGATATACTGAAGGGCAGGAGCATAGGTGCGGATGAGTTTACACTCAGTGTATATCCGGCAAGTATGCCTGTCTATGCCGAGCTGGCGAGAAACGGAAGGCTTGCTGACCTTCTTACAACGGGAGCGGTTGTGAAGACTGCTTTCTGCGGTCCTTGCTTCGGAGCAGGCGATACTCCGGCTAATAACGCTCTTAGTATACGTCATTCAACACGTAATTTCCCTAACCGTGAGGGCTCCAAGCTGCAGAGCGGACAGATTGCATCTGTAGCACTTATGGATGCACGTTCAATTGCGGCTACGGCAGCCAATAAGGGATATCTTACGGCTGCAACGGATGTGGATGTGGAGTTTACCAATCCTACATACCATTTTGACAAGACAATATATGAGAACAGAGTTTTTGACAGCAAGGGCGTTGCAGACCCTTCTGTGGAGATTAAATTTGGCCCGAATATTAAGGACTGGCCTGAGCAGGTTGCCCTTACAGATGATATTCTTATCAGGGTCGTATCCGAGATTCATGACCCGGTTACCACCACGGATGAGCTTATTCCGTCCGGTGAGACTTCCTCATATCGTTCCAATCCGTTGGGGCTTGCTGAATTCACTCTTTCAAGAAAGGATCCTGAATATGTCGGCAAGGCAAAAGCCATGAGAGCTGTTGAGGAGACCAGAAGAAGCGGTGCATGTCCGATGAGGGCAGACGAGGATGTGGAGCGTGCTTTTAAGGTAATTAAGGCGGCATACCCTGAGCTTAAGGCATCCAAGGTTGAAATCGGAAGTACAATCTTCGCAGTTAAACCGGGTGACGGTTCTGCCCGTGAGCAGGCGGCTTCCTGCCAGAGGGTATTAGGCGGTTTGGCTA
Organism: uncultured Clostridia bacterium; assembly: GCA_945836135.1. Lineage (GTDB taxonomy): Bacteria > Bacillota > Clostridia > Lachnospirales > Lachnospiraceae > CAG-882. The sequence continues at coordinate 1,514 of CAMAKT010000202.1, forward strand.
ATATCGCTCATGAGTATGCCACAAAGAGATATCGTTCCAATCTGATTAACTGGGGCATGATTCCTTTTGTTATTGATGAAGGCAGCCTTCCGTTTAAGAATGGTGATTTCATATTTATACCGGGAGTGGTTGCGGCAATCCGTAACAAGGCGTCAGAGGTTAAGGCTTATGTTGTTAAGGATGAGCTTTGTGAGTTCACATTGAAGATTGGTGAGCTGACTGACGATGAGAGACAGATTATATTAGATGGCTGTCTGATTAATTATTACAAGCATTAATGAGGTACTGCTGCTCACAATGGGCAGCAGTTTTGCGAATGGCGCGGCTGAACTGTTACGTTTTGGTGTGGGTATTCATATTAGGTAATTGTATAAATGGGAGGGTATGCCATGAACAAATTGAATAATGGTACGGGTGCAGGAGAGCTTATTTTCTTACAGCCGGTTTTTAAGGAAATGATCTGGGGAGGTAGACGTCTGGCAGATGAATTCGGATATGATATTCCGGGTGACGATACAGGTGAATGCTGGGGAATCAGTGCACATCCGAATGGGGATTGCACAGTTAAGGATGGCGTATATGCAGGGCGTAAGCTGTCATCTCTGTGGCAGGAGAACCCGGAGCTTTTTGGCAGGGACAAGTCGGAGGGAGTATTTCCGTTACTCACTAAGATTATAGATGCCAAAGCGGATCTTAGCATTCAGGTGCATCCATCGGATGATTATGCCAAGGTGCATGAGAACGGTTCACTGGGGAAGACAGAATGCTGGTATATCCTGGACTGTCCTGATAATGCTACTCTTGTTGTGGGTCATAATGCCGCAAGTAAAGAGGAATGCGCCCGCATGATTCGTGAGGGCAGATGGAATGAATTTATCAGGGAGGTGCCTGTTCGCAAAGGAGATTTTGTCTCTATAGTTCCGGGAACAGTCCATGCTATCAAGGGCGGAATTATGCTTCTTGAGACACAGCAGAACAGCGACATCACATACCGCGTATACGATTATGACCGTCTTTCCAATGGTAAAAAACGTGAGCTGCATGTGGAAAAATCCATAGATGTTATCACAGCTCCTGCTACACCTGCCAAGGAGAGCATTCATAATTTTGCTGATACGAAGAAAAATGTTCCTGTGCTTATGGAAAAGAGCGCATATTATCGAGTATGGAAGCTTTCGGTTGATACCAAGGAAGCACTTACTCTTTCCGAAAGCAGGGATTTTGACAGCAGTTATCTTCTTATGAGTGTGGTGGCAGGAAAAGGTGAGCTTAACGGCAGAGAGTTGAAGAAGGGTGACCATTTTATTGTACCTGCTGGTTATATTGATTTGAACTTTACAGGCTGCATGGAGCTGATTGTGTCAGCTGAGGTGCAATAGGGCAATTCAGAGGTATGGCGGTGTCCTTTTGACTCTGAGATTGTATAAATTGTGAGCAAACATTGCCGTGGAATGGAGATTAGTTATGACAGAGCAGGAATTAGACAAAATGATTGCGCGCATTAACGAGCTTGCGCGTAAATCCAAGAAGGAAGGTTTGACCGAGGAGGAGGCTATGGAGCAGACAGAGCTTCGTGGCAAGTATTTAGCCAACTTCCGTGCGAACTTCCGCAAACAGTTAGGCAATATCGATGTAAAGGAGCCGGATGGAACAATTGTCAATCTGGCAGAAAAATACGGTAAAAAGTGATGTCTTTCGCATTTTGACATCGTGATACCTACGGATTTCTTCGCGTTTCACGCTCCCGAAATCCTAAAAACATTCGAAATCCGCTCATTTTTCTACGAAAAATGGCTACTTTCTCATGTTTTGCGGGTCCCAAAGTCATGCATTTTCATGCAAGCATGAAATGCATGACCTTTTGACCCTGGTATCATATTTATATAGTGCCCGGAATATAATGAAGCAAAGTCTCCGACATGGAGGATTGGTATGCTTAATTATATCTGGGCATTTATGTTGTTATCGGGAATTGCATACGGAGCATGGTCGGGAAATATTGTGGAGGTGTCCAATGCAATACTCGACAGCTCGGCTCAGGCGATAAGTCTTGCGATATCCATGGCGGGGGTGGTTGCACTATGGTGCGGTCTTATGGAAATTGCGGATAAAGCAGGCATTGTAAGAATGCTGTCAAAATGCTTAAGACCGGTCATTGGCTGGCTTTTTCCACGGCTTAAGTGTAAAGACGGTGAGAAAGCAATGGAGTACATAACCCTGAATTTTATAATGAACATCTTAGGAACCGGATGGAGCGCCACCGGACCGGGACTCATGGCAATGGAGGAACTGGCGGAAATAAGTGACAAAAAGGCTTCGGACGAGATGTGTACATTCCTGGTTATGAATATCTCTTCTCTCCAACTTATTCCTGTGAACATCATTGCATATAGAAGTGCATACGGAGCTGTGGCACCCACCGCAATTATACTGCCTGCACTGTGTTCAACCGGAATCAGTACTGCGGCAGCACTTATATTCTGCAAGGCGGCAATGGGCATCAGTCGCCTGAGGGAGCGTAAATATGGTATCAGGTAGTTTGATGGAAACTAAATCTGTTATCATGTAGCCGGGTCAGAGTAGGTGTTCATATAAGTACGGTACCGCAGCGGCATTAACTGTTGCTGAAGCCCTACATTGCGGCGGGGTTCAATAGCTATGGAAGCCCTGAAAGTCTCCCACAATTGTTCTATGGATTCATTGCTTAATGGGGATGCATTTTTCACATCTTCACGTGTGGCTTCCACCAGAGCATTCAAATATTCATTGGTAACAGGGGCAATAATGTATTCTCTGCTTCCGACCTGGTGAAGGGAGCAGATTCTGCGTCCGGTATCGGCGATGAGCCAGTTGTCATTCAGCAGCCTGTCAGCAAAGTGGTGCGATACTATATCCAGTATATTACTCTGCGGGTCAAAGCGGGCCAGCAGAAAGCTTCGTTCATTGTCGCGGTATTGACCAAAACGCAGAAATCCCAGATATTTGTGGGCTTCCCGGGCTACCATCCTGTTAAGCTCAAACAGACGCATGACATGGGGATTGACAAGGTGGTTGATAATGCCGCTTCCTATCCGAAATGCATCAATCAAAAATCTATATATCGCCTCTCCACGGTCATCTTCACATGACAGAGCGGCACGGTATACTTGTGAGTATATCTCCTGTGACAGCTTGCGCAGAATGCTGTCTGCAACTTTACGGGCAAGCTCTTCATCCGACTCAAAATAACGGTATTCTGCAAATAATTCCATGCTCTGTCCCTCCGAGACACAGATTGAAGTGCGGGAGGTTCCAAGTTCCCAAGCCTTGTATATGGC
>CAMAKT010000203.1 GCA_945836135.1 uncultured Clostridia bacterium
ACCGCAAGTTCGTTGCCATCGCAGGCAAGTGCTGGCCGGCATTCCAGACACAGTTCGGTTTCGTTCCATGCTATGTCAACAGCCGTCTGACAGGTATGGGGATTCCTGTATCCTGTGAGGTTGATATCTACGGTGCACTCAGTGAGTTTATCGGAACTGTTGTAAGCTGCGACGCTACTACACTTCTTGATATTAACAATACTGTACCTGCTGAGATTTATGATATGGATATCAAGGGAAAGTATGATTATACACTTAAGGATACCTTCATGGGCTTCCACTGCGGCAATACCTGCTCAAGAAAGCTTTCCTCCTGCGAGATGAAGTATCAGCTTATCATGGCAAGATCACTTCCTATCGAGGTTACCAACGGAACTCTTGAGGGAGATATTGCTCCGGGCAACATCACCTTCTACCGTCTGCAGAGCACAGCGGATACCAAGCTTCGCGCATACATAGCTCAGGGCGAGGTGCTTCCTGTTGCTACACGTTCCTTCGGTTCCATCGGTGTATTTGCAATTCCTGAGATGGGACGTTTCTACCGCCATGTACTTATTGAGAAGAACTATCCTCATCACGGAGCAGTAGCTTTTGGTCACTATGGCAAGGCCCTGTACGAGGTATTCAAGTATATTGGTGTTCCTGTTGAAGATATCAATTTCAACCAGCCGAAGGGTATGTTGTATCCTACAGAGAATCCGTTTTGCTAATTGATAAAAGAAACAGTGTGATAAATTTTGACCCCATGGATATTGTTACTACAATGCCTGTGGGGTTATTTTAGTAAAATACAATTATTATGGAAAAAAAGCAGTTGCCCCCGAATGCATTATGATATAAACTAAAAGAAAAAATGATTCAGGAGCGTGAAAAGTATGTATTACATAGGTGTTGATTTAGGTACTTCGGCAGTTAAGCTTTTATTGATGGATGAGAAGGGCGGTATTCTCAATGTAGTGTCAAAGGAATATCCACTTTATTTTCCTAATCCGGGATGGTCGGAGCAGAAGCCGGAGGACTGGTATGAGAAGTCTGTCGAGGGTATAAAGGAGCTTGTTAAAGGTTACGATGCGTCGAAGGTTGCGGGAATAAGTTTCGGCGGACAGATGCATGGTCTGGTTATGCTTGATAAGGATGACAATGTAATAAGACCGGCTATTCTGTGGAATGACGGAAGAACCGTCAAGGAGAATGATTATCTTAACAATGTAATCGGGAAAGATAAGCTTTCTGAGTATACCGCCAATATTTCATTTACGGGATTTACAGCGTCTAAGATACTCTGGGTTAAAAATAATGAACCGGAGAATTTTGCAAGGATTGAGAAGATTATGCTTCCTAAGGATTACCTTGCATATAAGCTTACGGGAGTTCACTGCACCGATTATTCTGATGCATCAGGAATGCTGCTTTTGGATGTTAAGAATAAGTGCTGGTCGAAGGAAATGATAGAAATCTGCGGCATTAAGGAGAGTATGCTTCCTAAGCTTTTTGAGAGCTATGAGAAGGTGGGAACCTTGAAGCGGGATGTAGCTGAGGTTCTTGGTCTTGGCAGTGATGTTATCGTAGCAGCCGGTGCCGGTGATAATGCTGCGGCTGCTGTAGGAACAGGAACAGTCGGAAACGGAAGCTGCAATATATCCCTTGGAACCTCCGGAACTATTTTTATCTCAAGTGATACCTTTGGCGTGGATGAACACAATGCGCTTCATTCCTTTGACCATGCTGACGGACACTATCACCTTATGGGATGTATGTTGAGCGCGGCATCCTGCAATAAGTGGTGGATGGATGAGATAATTGGAACCAAGGACTACGGGGCAGAACAGAAGAATATCACAAAGCTTGGTGAAAATAATGTATTCTTCCTTCCGTATCTCATGGGTGAGCGTTCACCACATAATGATTCGCTGGTAAGAGGCGGATTTTTCGGATTATCTCTTGATACTGCCAGAGAGGATATGACACTTGCTGTATTGGAGGGTGTTGCCTTTGCCATAAGGGATTCCTTTGAAGTGGCAAAGAGCCTTGGAATACAGATTGAGCGCACCAAGATATGCGGCGGCGGTGCCAAGAGTCCGTTGTGGAAGAAAATTATAGCCAATGTGCTTAATGTGAAGGTGGATGTTATTAAGGCTGAGGAAGGCCCTGCCCTTGGCGGCGCCATGCTTGCTGCTGTAGCTAATGGTGAATATGCTTCGGTTAAGGCTGCAGCGGATGCTATTGTTAAGGTAGTAGATACCGTTGAGCCTGATAGTGAGCTCGTTAAAAAATATAATGAAAAATATGCTCATTTTGTAAAGCTGTATCCGGCTGTTAAGGGGCTTTACAGATAGTAGTTTTAATGTGAGGAGAGGTTATGAGATACCAGATCAGACATGCCCTTGTTCAGTTTGGCGCCGATGTCATTTTAAGGGATGTTAATTTTGAAGTACACGATAATGAGAAAATTGCCATTGTGGGAAGGAACGGCTGCGGCAAGACAACACTTCTTAAGCTGATTGCCGGTGATATTTCCATGAGTAATTTAGACAGTGACGAGGAATGTGGAATAACCATGGCTGGAAAACAGGAAATAGGCTTTCTGCGCCAGGTGAATTTCACTGACACAGAGGTTACTGTCGGCGATGAGATTAAAAAGGTTTTTGCTCCGGTATTTGAGTGCGAGACAAGAATGAGGGAGCTTGAAGAGCAGATGAAGCTATCCCATGAGAAGGCACTGCTTAGCGAGTATGACAGCCTGCAGAAAAGGATGGAGGCTATGCGGGGCTATTCATGGAAGCAGGACATGGAGACGATGTTCCAGCGTTTTGGCTTTTCACTGGAAGATTTGGAGCGCCCAATTGGAAGCTTTTCGGGAGGACAGCAGACGAAGGTTGCTTTTATTAAGCTTCTGCTGGGCAGGCCGGATATCATGCTGCTTGACGAGCCGACCAACCATCTTGATTTACCTACGATTGAGTGGCTGGAGGGATATTTAAAAACTTATGACAAGGCAGTTATTATCGTATCCCACGACCGTATGTTTCTTGACAAGGTTACAGATGTGACCTACGAGATTGAATACCACGAGATTAAGCGCTATGTGGGGAATTATACTGCCTTTGTTAAGCGAAAGGAAGAGGATTTAATCAAGCAGGAAAAGGACTATGAGGAGCAGCAGAAGGAGATTAAGCGTCTGACGGACTGGATTGAGAAGTGGAAGAACACTCCAACCAAGGTAGCTGCGACCAGGTCTAAGAGAATGGCCATTGAGCACATGGTTAAGATTGAGAAGCCGAGACGCTTTGATACCAAGGCATTTCATGCCAGATATATTCCAAGAATAGAGAGCTACACAAACGTTATTAATGCGAAGAATCTTGAGATTGGCTATGACAGTGTGTTAAGCACGGTGACTTTTCTGCTGCAGAAGAAGGAACGGTTGGCGATTATCGGAGAGAACGGCAAGGGTAAATCAACCTTACTCAAGACGCTTATAGGTGAGCTTCCTGCTCTTGGAGGTGAATTTAAATTTGGACAGAATGTGGAGTGGGGATATTTTGACCAGCACAAGGCTGTTATAGAGAAGGTGGACCCGGAGCAGACTGTCATGGATAATTTCTGGGAGGCATACCCTGATTATCTGCGTGAGGAAGTGAGAAGTGCCTTAGGAGGCTTCCTTTTTTCCGGTGAAGATGCCGAAAAGAAGATGGGACAGCTATCCGGCGGTGAGAAGGTAAGACTTGCACTCTGTAAGATGCTGCAGACAAGACCGAATCTTCTGATTCTGGATGAGCCTACCAACCACATGGACATAATTGGCAAGGATGCTCTGGAACAGATGTTAAACGAGTATGAAGGAACGGTGCTTTTTGTGTCCCATGACCGTTATTTTATCAGCCGTATTGCTACAGGGATTCTGGAGTTCTCCGCTGATGGAGTGAAGCAGTACAAGATGAAATACGATGACTACCTCTTGGAAAAAGAGAAAGAGGAAGGAAAAACTGTAATTTCCGGGTCTTCTGACTTGAAAGAAAAAAGTACATCGGAACGTTCCGACAGTGCTTCTCATTCATCAGGAAATGCGCCTACACTTGATGATGTTTTTGACAAAAAGACCTATTATAATCCCGGTAAAGTGCGTTCAAGGCTGCAAAAACAGCTTGAAAAATACGAAAAACAGCTCTCCGAAAGTGAAAGTAAGGTTGCTGAGCTCAAAATGCAGCTTATGAATCCGGAACTTGCTACTAATTATCCGAAGCTAATGGAAATCCAGAACGCTCTTGATGAGGAGGAAAAGAATCAGGAGAGCCTGCTTGAGCGTATGCTTGAAACAGAGCTGGAGTTAGAGGAGTATGGGACAGAAGGATAATATGACAAGGTTTTATCTTGCCCCTATGGAGGGCATCACAGGCTATGTATACAGGAATGCATATGCAAAGTACTATGGCAATATTGATAAATATTTCACACCATTTATTTCACCGGGAGAACACAAGTGCTACAAATCCAGGGAACTTAGAGATGTACTGCCGGAGAATAACACAGGACTTAACGTGACAGTGCAGATGCTGACTAATAATGCTGATCATTTTCTTCACACGACGAAAAAGCTTAAGGAATTCGGATACAAGGAAGTGAATCTTAATCTTGGCTGTCCGTCGGGAACGGTTGTGTCCAAGGGAAGAGGCTCGGGTTTTCTTGCATATCCGGACAGACTTGATGATTTTCTTGACACGGTGTTTGAAGGTGTTGATAAAATAGGTATTGCATTGTCAGTCAAGACCCGCCTGGGACGTGATGACGAAAATGAATTTTATAATCTCCTTGAAATATACAATA
>CAMAKT010000204.1 GCA_945836135.1 uncultured Clostridia bacterium
GAAGGAAGCAGAGGCGGTTTTTGAAGAAGCTGCTGATAATTATGTGGGCTTATTCATGGTTCCGGGGGATAATAAGGAGCTTCTTGGTGTGGGTGTTAGTATACTAACAGGAAGAACAGTGTATATTCCGGTATGCGGTTTTGTTACGGAAAGCTATCTGGAGGATAAGGTTTCGGAGCTTGCGAGAAAGGTTCATAAGAATGGAAAAAGGGCCTGCTTTATCAATCTTAAGGAACAGCTTGATTTCCTTGATTTATCAGAGGAGGCTGATGCCTGTGACGCTGCGCTTATGGCATACCTTATCAATCCTCTTAAGGACACTTATCTCTATGATGACATTGCAAGAGATTTTATGGGGATACTTGTAAAATCAAGAGCGGATATATGCGGTAAGAATTCGTATGCACAGGCAGAGAGGGCGGATTTGTGTGCCTGCTATAATGCCTATGTGGCAGTTAATTCCTATGAAGTATTAAGACAGCGCCTTGTCAGCGATGGAATGGAAGAACTTTTTGAGAATATAGAGATGCCGCTTGTATTTGCACTCAAAGAGATGGAGCGCAATGGTATTCTGGTGGACAGAGATGGACTTGTGGCATACGGAGATATGCTCAAAGAGAAAATTGCTGTTATTGAAAAGGAAATCTACGAGCTGGCGGGAGTACAATTTAACATCAATTCTCCTAAGCAGCTTGGGGAGGTGCTTTTTGAGAAGCTGGGACTGCCTGGAGGGAAGAAGACCAAGACCGGATTTTCCACTTCTGCGGAGGTGCTTGAAAAGCTTGCGACAGAGCATCCGGTTGTGGATAAGATACTTGAATACAGACAGCTTACCAAGCTTAATTCTACTTATGCGGATGGACTTCTGCCATATATCGGAGAGGACGGAAGAATACATGGTAAGTTTAATCAGACCATAACTGCTACGGGAAGAATAAGCAGTACAGAACCGAATCTGCAGAACATACCGATTCGCATGGAGCTTGGAAGCAGGATCAGACAGGTGTTTATTCCTAAGCCGGGTTATGTTTTCTTAGACTCAGACTATTCGCAGATTGAACTTAGAATTCTGGCGCATATGTCCGGGGATGAGAATCTTATTGAGGCATACAACAGTGATGAGGATATTCACAGAATAACAGCATCACAGGTATTCGGTACACCTCTTGCCGAGGTTACCAAGGCGCAGCGAAGCAATGCCAAGGCAGTCAATTTCGGTATTGTGTACGGAATAAGCTCCTTCGGTTTAAGCCAGGATTTGAGTATATCCCGCAAGGAAGCAGCACAGTATATAGAGAAATACTTTGCAACCTATCCTAAGGTCAAGTCATTTCTTGATGGGCTGGTGGACAGTGCGAAGAAAAATGGCTATTCCGTGACCATGTTCGGAAGAAGGAGACCGGTGCCGGAGCTATTAAGCAGCAATTTCATGCAGAGGCAGTTCGGTGAGCGTGTTGCCATGAACGCACCTATACAGGGAACGGCGGCGGATATTATCAAGCTTGCCATGATTGGAGTTTACCACAAATTAAAAGAAATGAATTTAAAGTCGAAGCTTATTCTGCAGGTACATGATGAACTGCTTATAGAGACTGCCAAGGATGAGATAGAGACAGTGAAGAATATACTAGATGATCAGATGAAGAATGCGGTCAGACTTTCGGTGGCTCTTGTGGTTGATACGAATGAAGGATGCAACTGGCTGGAGGCACATTAAGCCGGATTTATATTTTTACCTATTGGAGAATAACCGGAATGAGGATTATAGGAATTACAGGCGGTGTGGGTGCTGGTAAATCCACGGTTCTTAAACTGCTTGAAGATATGACACGATGCATAGTTATCCGCACCGATGAGGTGGCGAAGGAGACTACCATGCCGCAGGGAGCAGCCTACAAACCCATTGTGGAGCTGTTAGGCAGGGATATTCTTGCACCGGATCTGACTATAGACAGAAAAAAGATGGCTGAGCGTATTTTCTCGGATGAAGAATTATGCGCTAAGGTCAACGGAATTATCCACCCGCTTACAATGGATACTGTTAAGCAGAGAATATGTGAGGCACAGGCTGAGAGCCAATGTGATTTTGCATTTATTGAGGCGGCACTCCTTATTGAAGCCGGGTATCAGGCAGTTTGCGAAGAGTTCTGGTATGTCTATGTTCCCAAGGAGGAACGCATCAGGCGTCTGATGACAGACAGGGGCTACACCCGGGACAAGTGCCTTGCGATTATGGATAATCAGCTTACTGATGAAGAATTCAGAAAAAACTGCCGGCGCATCATTGATAATTCGGCGGACAGCCTTGATACAAAAAAACAGCTTGAAGCCATAATTAAAGATTACAGCGTGGAAGAGGGATAAGTATGAGCGATACAATTATTTGTCCGGACGATTTTGTATTCGGACTGGACATAGGAACGAGAAATGTAGTGGGAACCATAGGTTATATGAGTCATGGAAGGTTTCAGGCGGCAGCTATAGTTTCTAAGGAACATGAGACCAGGGCAATGTTAGACGGACAGATTCATGACATTAATAAGGTTGGCGAGACAATAAGGGACGTTAAGCATGAGCTTGAACTTAAGACAGGCAAAAAACTTAAGGAAGTCTGCATTGCCGCCGCAGGGCGTGTGTTGCGCACGGTTATGGTTCATGAGGAGGTTGAATTTGAAGGAGAAATTCGCGTTGACTCCGAGAATATTTATTCCCTTGAACTTATATCCGTTGAAAAGGCACATAAGGAGCTTAATACAAAGGAAGAAAAGTATAAGTTTTACTGCGTAGGTTATACACCGGTAAAATATTATTTGAATGACTATGTTATAAATAATCTCGAGGGGCATAAGGCCGAGAAGATTGGGATAGACCTGCTGGCAACTTTCCTTCCTGAGGAGGTTGTGGACGGACTGTATGCAGCGGTGGATTATGCTGGGCTTACGGTAGCCAATCTTACCTTGGAGCCTATTGCAGCAATGAATGTTGCTATACCTGAACAGTATCGTCTGCTTAATATCGGCCTGGTGGATGTTGGCGCGGGAACATCGGATATCTGTCTTACAAAGGACGGAAGTATAGTGGCATACGGAATGATTCCTGCAGCCGGTGACGAACTGACGGAGATTATTGCCAAGGAATATCTTGTTGATTTTGCCGGGGCTGAAAAGATTAAGCTGGCTGCCGGAAAGAAGAAACAGATTACATATAAGGACATTATGGGGATTACCCACAAGATTGCGCCCGCAGAAGTACAGGCACTTCTTGACGCACAGATTACCAGAATTGCCAATGAGATTGCAGATAAGATATGTGAACTTAACGGTGAGAAACCGGTGAGTGCTGTGTTTGTAGTCGGCGGAGGAGGAAAGTTCCCGGGTTTTACGGACAAGATAGCCGAGAGACTGCAGATTGCTAGGGAGCGTGTTGCAGTCCGGGGTGAGGAAGTCCTGGGAGCCATTGATTTCCTCATGGATGATGTGAAAAAAGATGCTCTTTTGGTAACCCCTATTGGTATATGTATCAATTATTATAATCAGAAAAATAACTTTATTTTTGCAACGGTCAACTCGGAGAGGGTTAAGCTTTATGATAACAACCATTTGTCTGTTGTAGATGCAGTGATGCAGTCAGGAATGCCTAATGAGTGTATGTTTCCGAGAAGAGGTAAGGAATTGTCCTTTACGGTAAACGGAAAGGCAAGACTTGTTCGTGGAGAGACCGGGGACGCTGCTGTCATCCTGTTAAACGGCAGGGAAGTTGGACTTAATGCAAAAATTGCACATAATGACAGGATTGAAATTCGGGAATCCACTGTGGGAGCCCCGGGACATATCACAGTCGGTGAACTTGACGAATACGGAAGTACAGTGGAATTCAAGGTTAATGACAAACTGATATTATGTCCGAGGTTCGCATATATTGACGGAGAGCTTAAGAGTTCCGATTATGAGATACAACAGGGCGATAAAATTATAATGGGCAATTATTATACAGTTAAACAGCTTTTTGATTTTATGGATATTCCCCTGGATAACAAAAATGTTATGGTAAACAATGTCGCTGCCGCAGAAGATACGCTGGTATATGAGAATTTTGATGTCAAATATTATGACATCAATCAGCAGGAAGAAGAGGAAGAAAAAGGGGAACTGGAAGAAACAAATGAAGAAAAAAAGGCGGATGAGCCTGAGAACCGGAATAATCCTACAAAAGAATCCGAGATAAGTCAGGAAGTGAAGCCGGAGAGAGTACTGATGGTAAATGTCAATGATAAACAGGTATATCTTAAGGGTAAGAATGTATATACCTTTGTGGACATTTTTGATTTCTATCCTTTTGACCTTAAGACGCCCGGCGGTACGGAGCTTGTTATGACATTGAACGGGGAGAGAGCACAGTTTACTGTAGAGCTTAATCAGGGAGACAATATACAAATATATTGGAGATAGGTTGCATATGTACAAAAAAGAGGAATTACAGGAACTTCAAAATAATTTTGCCAGAATGCATTTTCCTGCATTAATGTTGTTTATGATTTACCTTGTAGTTGAGACTTTCAGGAGTCTTTCTATTGGTGTGCCTTCGTTTGTAAGAGCCGCTATAACATGTGGGGTTCTTACGATGGAACAGGCATTCAGACCTTTGGATTACTTTAAAAGCCCGGCATTTATTTTTGCACTAAAATATGTTCAGTTATGCCTTCTTGCTT
>CAMAKT010000205.1 GCA_945836135.1 uncultured Clostridia bacterium
ATTCGAGCCACCTTACGAATAAGATAATCAGCCTCTTACATGCAAGCATGACGATGCCGATTACCTTATTCTAAGGGGTTATGAATAGTTACTTTTTATTCAAAAAGAACAGGTGAGTAGCAAGTGCTGCCCACCTGTTTTATATACAGGAATATATTTATTTCTCAACTGTATCGAGCTTGAAACCGAAATATCTTACGGCATTGTTGTAGGAGATGTCTCTTACCATGCCGCCAAGTGTCTTCATATCATTAGGATATTCACCATTCTCAACCCACTTACCTAAGAGGTCACATAAGATTCTTCTGAAGTATTCATGTCTTGTATAAGACAGGAAGCTTCTTGAATCGGTGAGCATTCCGATGAAGTTGCCAAGGAGACCAAGGTTGGCAAGGGAGGTCATCTGATCTGTCATGCCGACCTTATGGTCATTGAACCACCATGCAGAGCCCTGCTGAATCTTGCCGACAGCCTTGGAATCCTGGAAACATCCAAGAACTGTTCCGATGGCAGCGTTATCAATAGGATTGAGAGAGTAGATGATGGTCTTTGGAAGCTCATCGGTTGCGTTCATGTTGTTGAGGAAATCTGCCATCTCGGCGGAGGAACTGTAGGTGTTAATGCAGTCATATCCGGTATCAGGACCGAGTTCATTGTAACGCAGTACATTGTTGTCTCTCTTAGCACCATAGTGAAGCTGCATTGCCCAGCCCAGCTTATTGTATTCTTTGCCTACAAAGGTCATGAAAGCGGTCTTGAACTTAAGTTCTTCTTCCTTGGTAACTGAGGAGCCGCTAAGTCTCTTAGCAAAAATTGCTTCGATTTCCTCTGCTGTGGCAGGCTTAAACATTACATACTCAAGGGCGTGGTCGGATGCACGGCAGCCCATGGAATCAAAGAATGCCATTCTGTTTACAAGAGCTTCCTTGAGGGTATCAAAGCTGTCAATCTTAACGCCGCTTACTTCGGATAATTTTGCAAGATAATCAAGATAATCAGGCTTCTCGATGTTCATAGCCTTGTCCGGTCTCCATGCAGGAAGAACCTGAACATCAAATGTAGGGTCTTCGGCAATCTGCTTGTGATACTCCAGAGAGTCAACCGGGTCGTCGGTTGTGCAGATTAATGTAACACCGGACTGTTTAATAATATTGCGCACAGTCATGGAATCCTCGGCAAGCTTGGCATTGCAGATGTTCCATACCTCTTCTGCGGTGTCACCGTTCAATATTCCGTAGTATCCGAAATATCTCTGAAGCTCTAAGTGGCTCCAGTGGTAGAGCGGGTTGCCGATTGCTTTGGTGAGTGTCTCGGCCCATTTCTGGAATTTCTCCTTGTCGGAAGCACCGCCTGTAATATAATATTCATCAATTCCGTTAGAGCGCATCTGACGCCACTTATAATGGTCACCGCCTAACCATACCTGGGTGATATTTTCGAACTTACGGTCCTCAGCAATTTCCTTAGGATTGATATGGCAGTGATAGTCCAGAATAGGCATCTTCTCTGCGTAGTCGTGGAATAAAGTCTTGGCTGTGTCTGTGGATAATAGGAAATCCTTGTCCATAAACTGTTTCATTGTAATAAAACCTCCTGAATATAGATTTTGAAAAAATAAGTATTAAATGAGAGTTGTACCGCGCTTAATTATGTCAGCAGTGATGTTGGTTTTGCACGGAACATTGCTACCGTTGAATACGCCCATAAGTGTGTTGACCGTGGTGATGCAGAGCGCTTCTACCTTGGTGTCAATGGAGGTGAGCTCCGGGTCGGTACAGTTGGAAATAATAGTGTTGTTGTAGCCAATAATGCTTAAGTCTTCCGGAACCTTCATTCCATGTGCATGTGCAAACTTAAGAGCACCTACGGCGAGGGAGTCATCGGATGTTACAACAGCATTGAAATGGCGTCCGCGCTCAAAAAGATCTGTAAGATAATCCCTGGCATTGGCAATATTCTTATTACACAGATGAAGATATTCATTATTAATAGGAATATTATGTACAAAATGTGCCTTTTTAAAGCCTGCCAGCTTGCACTGACCCGATAGGGAGGTGCTTGTATACAGATATATGATATCCTTGCGTCCGCTCTTTATCAGGGCATCGGTAACCTCGTACACGGCATTCTCGTCATCGCACAATGTACCATATATATTTGGAGCATCGAGATAACCGTTGACCAGCATAATGGGAAGCTTGGCGGCAGCATCAATAATGTACTTATTGTCGGCAGGCTTGGTTTCAAGGAACTTGGAGCCAACCAGGATTACAGCGTCCACACGCTTGGAGAGCAGAAGCTCTAAGTAATCCTTCTTGGTGGAAAGCTCATTGCCGGTGCAGCACAGAATCGCATCATAGCCATTGTTCCGAAGCTCGCGCTCCAGGTAATATACAGCGTTGGCAAGATATACATCGGAGGAATCCGTACACATGATGCCTATGGTCTTCATGGTGTTAAGACCCAGACCACGGGCAAAGACATTCGGTGTATAACCGATTTCCTTCATGACCGCAAGAACCTTCTGCTTTGTCTTTTCGCTGACGTTATTGTTGCCGTTGATGACTCGGGAAACAGTGGCGATGGATACTCCGGCCTTTTCGGAAACATCATAAATATTCATGCGTTTAATCCCTTTCTATATAATGTAAGTACTTACATACTCGTAAGGTTATTATACAATGTGTTTTTTTCAAAAACAAGTCTATTATGGAAAAAAGTTATATTTTTTGAAAAAAATATGATTGACTTATTGTTAATTTCCCCATATAATGAAGCTATGAAAGCGCTTACATCCTGCAGGAAAAATGTAAGAGAATGTAAGAAAACAGTTTTCGTACATTTTTTTGCAATGTGAAGCGGATAACAGAAACCTATTTTACATATTTTAAGGAGAATTGTGATGGAAAGATTAAACAAGAAGATTTCAAAGGCGGTTGACAGACCTGTTAAGGTACTGCAGTTTGGAGAGGGTAATTTCCTTCGTGCGTTTGTTGACTACATGTTTGATGTGGTGAATGAGAAGACAGATTTTAACGGCGGTGTAGTTATTGTTAAGCCTATTGAATTCGGTAATCTTGACAGATTCCATGAGCAGGAGTGCCAGTATACACTTCAGTTAAGAGGTATTGTTGATGGTGAGCCTAAGAAGGAGACGAGAATCATCACAACAGTTACCGATGCTGTTGCTGCTATTGAGGATTATGATAAGTATGATGCTTATTCCAAGCTTGATACATTGAGATTTGTTGTATCCAATACAACAGAAGCAGGTATTGTGTTTGATGAGACGGACAAGTTTGAGTCCAAGCCGCCTAAGACCTTCCCGGGCAAGCTTACCAAGCTTTTATTTGAGAGATATAAGCATTTTAACGGAGCAGCAGACAAGGGTCTTATCATGATTCCTTGTGAGCTTATTGCCGATAACGGAATTGAGCTTAAGAAGTGCATTGTTAAGTTTATTGAATTATGGAATTTAGGAGATGACTTTAAGGCATGGGTTGATACCGCATGTTCTTTCTGCCCGACACTTGTTGACAGAATTGTTCCGGGTTACCCTAGAGACGAGGCTGCCGTACTTTGCGAGGAGTTCGGATATGAGGATCAGCTCATTGACACCGCAGAGATTTTTGGTCTGTGGGTTATTGAGGGAGACAAGAATCTTCCGCTTGAGCAGCTTAAGAAGGAGCTTCCTTTTGACAAGGCAGGACTTCCTGTAGTATTCACAGAGGATCATCATCCATATAAGGAGAGAAAGGTTCGTATCTTAAACGGTGCTCATACATCCTTTGTTCTTGCATCTTACCTTGCAGGTAATGATCTGGTTAAGCAGTCAATGGATGATGCAGTTATCCGCAAGTATATGGAGGAGACACTTTCAGACGAGATTATTCCTACCTTATCCCTTCCGGCAGAGGAGTGCAAGGAGTTTGCGGATGCTGTTACGGCAAGATTCCAGAACCCATATATCAAGCACAAGCTTCTTGACATTTCACTTAACTCCGTATCCAAGTGGGAGGCAAGATGTCTTCCTTCATTCTTAGGATATGTTAAGAAATTCAACAAGCTTCCTAAATACCTTACTTTTTCAATAGCAGCACTTATGTGCTTCTACTCAACACAGAAGGAGGGCGAGGTTAACGGCGGAAGATGTCTGCTTGGCAGCCGTGGCGCTGATGAGTACGCAATTCGTGACGATCAGGCAGTACTTGATTTCTTTCTTGCTAATTCGGCTAAGCCTGCCAAGGAATTTGCCGAGGCTTACCTTGGCAATACCAAGTTCTTCGGCGGTGAGGACCTGACTAAGATTGACGGACTTGTAGATACTGTTGCAGGATATATTGATGATGTTCGTACAAGAGGTATGAGAGCAGTTGTTGATGACCTTGTAAAATAATTATTGGGAGGTAATCCATGCAGGATTTCATTAAGATTAACAAAGACGACAATGTGGCGGTTGCCCTTAAGCCTATCCTCAAGGGAACAACGGTTAATGTTGCCGGAACAGAGATTACCGTGTTAGAGGATATTCCGCAGGGACATAAGTTTGCCATCAAGCCTGTTAAGAAGGGTGATGCAGTTATCAAATACGGCTTCAGAATCGGTTATGCCCAGTCTGATGTGGAAGTTGGAGGATGGATTCATACACATAACCTTAAGACTGCTTTGGGAGA
>CAMAKT010000206.1 GCA_945836135.1 uncultured Clostridia bacterium
ACGGTGCATAAGCGGCTAAACTACAGCCGCTAAGCACCGGCGGCAGCAAAGCACCTGACTTGCAATATAGTAAAATTGTACAACTGTTCAGTGATAAATGGGAGTTTCGCAATTGTTTAACTAATAAACTATCATCTGTCAAATCATTAAATATATGCTTAGGGCACAAATTATTCGCCCTATATATTGCCTACGAATTTGCTCCTCTCCAAAGCAGCTTATGAAATTCTATCTTTCTAACACTGCTCCCTTGCAGGAATCGGAAACCATCTTTGCGTATCTTGCAAGATATCCTGTTGTAATCTTTGGCTCTCTAGGCTGCCACTTAGCTCTTCTTGCTGCCAGCTCCTCATCGGAAACTGCAAGCTCAAGTGTATTGGCAGGAATATTAATCTTAATAATGTCGCCTTCCTCAACCAGTGCGATAGGTCCTCCCACAGCAGCCTCCGGACATACATGACCGATGGATGCGCCTCTGGATGCCCCGGAGAAACGTCCGTCAGTGATAAGTGCCACGCTGGAGCCCAAGCCCATTCCTGCTATGGCTGAGGTAGGGTTAAGCATCTCTCTCATACCCGGACCGCCCTTAGGGCCTTCATATCTGATTACCACAACATCTCCTGCCACTATCTTACCACCCTTGATTGCTTCGATTGCATCCTCCTCACAGTCGAATACTCTCGCCGGTCCCTCATGTACCATCATCTCAGGAACCACTGCAGAGCGCTTAACAACACATGAGTCCGGAGCAAGGTTACCCTTAAGTACGGCAATTCCGCCGGTCTCGCTGTATGGGTTCTCAACAGGTCTTATAACCTCCGGGTTCTTGTTGACACAGCCCTCAATGTTCTCTCCCATTGTCTTTCCCGTTACGGTCATAACGTCTGTATTAAGCAGCTTCTTCTTATTAAGCTCATTCATCACGGCATATACGCCACCGGCTTCATTGAGCTCTTCAATATATGTATGACCTGCCGGTGCAAGGTGGCACAGGTTAGGTGTCCTTGCACTGATTTCATTGGCGATATCGACATTCAGCTCCACGCCTGCCTCCTTAGCAATGGCAGGAAGATGAAGCATACTGTTGGTGGAGCAGCCCAGAGCCATATCCACCGTAAGTGCATTCATAAATGCCTTCTCGGTCATAATATCCCTTGGCTTGATGTCCTTCTTTACAAGCTCCATAATCTGCATTCCTGCGTGCTTTGCAAGCTTGATTCTCTCAGAATATACTGCCGGAATGGTGCCGTTGCCGCTAAGACCCATTCCCAGAGCCTCAGTCAGGCAGTTCATGCTGTTAGCTGTATACATTCCCGAACAGGAACCACAGGTAGGACAGGTCTTCTCCTCGTACTCCTTGAGCTGTTCCTCGGAAATCTTACCTGCCGCATAGGCTCCCACCGCCTCAAACATACTTGAAAGGCTGGTCTTGCAACCTGCCACCTTGCCGGCAAGCATCGGACCGCCGCTGACAAATATGGTAGGTATATTGACTCTGGCTGCCGCCATCAGAAGTCCCGGTACATTCTTGTCACAGTTCGGTATCATGACAAGTCCGTCAAACTGATGTGCAAGTGCCATACACTCGGTAGAATCCGCAATCAAATCTCTTGTAACCAGAGAATACTTCATTCCCTTATGTCCCATGGCAATACCGTCACATACCGCTATAGCCGGGAATACCCTCGGAGTACCTCCCGCCATGGCAACGCCTAACTTGACGGCTTCCACTAATTTATCAATGTTCATATGTCCCGGAACTATCTCATTGTAGGAGCTTACAATACCGATTAAAGGTCTGTTCATCTCCTCCTCAGTAAGTCCCAGCGCATTAAAGAGGGAACGATGCGGTGCCTGCTGTGTTCCCTTAAAAACTGCATCACTTTTCATAATATACCTCCAAATATATGAAACCGCTTCTGATACCTATATCGTTAGATTATATCACACTTTTATACTTTAATCTACAAAAATTTTCAAATGCT
This sequence comes from uncultured Clostridia bacterium, assembly GCA_945836135.1. GTDB lineage: Bacteria > Bacillota > Clostridia > Lachnospirales > Lachnospiraceae > CAG-882. The sequence continues at coordinate 1,986 of CAMAKT010000206.1, forward strand.
TATACTAAACTTATGCACTATACCCGCTCCGCAATCAAATCGCCCATTTCAGTGGTGCTTACTAACTTCATGCCCTCTGCCATAATATCCACAGTTCTGTAGCCTTCCGCGATAACCTGCTTAACCGCTGCTTCCACCATATCAGCCTCCTTGTCAAGGTCAAAGGAGTATCGAAGCATCATAGCCGCAGACAGTATCGTTGCAATAGGATTAGCCTTATCCTGTCCTGCAATATCAGGAGCTGCGCCGTGGCTCGGTTCATAGAGACCAAGCTTACCGGCACCAAGACTGGCAGATGAAAGCATTCCGATGGAACCTGTAATCATGCTGGCCTCATCAGAAAGGATATCGCCGAACATATTCTCTGTCAGAACCACATCAAACTGTGCCGGGTCCTTCACAAGCTGCATAGCGCAGTTGTCCACCAGCATATCCTCCACCGTAACCTCCGGATAATCCTTAGCCACTTCGGCGACAATCTTTCTCCACAGTCTGGAGGTGTCCAGCACATTTGCCTTATCCACACTGATGATATGCTTATTGCGCTTCATGGCAATCTCAAATGCCTTGATTGCAATTCTTCTTATCTCGTTCTCATCATACTTAAGTGTATCCACAGCCGTAACCACACCGTTCACTTCCTTGGTGCTTCTCTCTCCGAAATACAGACCTCCGGTAAGCTCACGGACAATAACCATGTCAAAGCCTTTGTCAGCTACCTCCTCCTTAAGAGGGCATGCGCCCTTAAGCTCACTGTACAGGTATGCCGGTCTTAAGTTTGCAAAAAGTTCCAGTCCCTTACGGATTGACAGAAGCCCTGCCTCCGGTCTGAGATTAGGCGGCAGATTATACCAGCTGTCAACGCCTACCCTGCCTCCTACTGCACCCAGAAGAACTGCATCCGATGCCTTCGCTGTGGCAAGAGCTTCATCCGTAAGCGGAACACCATAGGCATCAATGGAGCAACCTCCCATCAGCACTTCCTTGTAGTTGAACTTATGACCATATTTATCTGCTACTTTATCAAGAACCTTCCGCGCCTCGCGGACAATCTCCGGGCCTATTCCGTCTCCCGGAATAAGTGTTACATTATATTCCATAACTTACCTCCAAATCATTACAGCCTTAGGCGCTGCTGTTTCACACTGTAATATATTAACTCATATAAGTATCAAATGCAAGTTACGGATATATCATTTATCAGGTTAAAATACATCAAGAATTGTGTTGAGGTTTTATTGTTCACAATTTCTTAAATAAAGATTGGGTGTTAAAAAAACAGACACATCCTGCGTGATATCCGATTAAAATACCCCGCATAAGGATGTGTCTTTCCTTCTCATATATAGTACTTAATTGTACAAGCTTATCTATGACTTATTCCGGCTTCTCAACCTGAACAATGGCTGTCTTCTGCATAGGAATACGGCAGTTCTTATTGTTACCGAACTCTACGATAACAACATCATCTGTAATATCGAGAACCACACCGTAGAAACCGCTTGTAGTAAGCACGCTATCGCCTACCTCCATGGAAGCAAGGAGCTCATTAAGCTTCTTCTGCTGCTTCTTCTGTGGACGAATTGCAATAAAATACATAAGCACAACAAAGAACAAAATATATCCGACCAAAAGCAGGATAGATGAGCCTCCGCTTGCTGCTGCCTCTAATAATACCATTTGTCTCCTCCTTTACCGGATATATATGGTGTAACCCGGCTGACTAATAAGCATTATATATGATATACACAATATTTGCAAATAAAAAATTAATAAACATGAAATTCTGCGTAACAGTTCAGCCTGCGCCATTCACAAAGCCGCACCTTAACGGTGCTTTTCCGGAAGTATGTGTTCCTCACCTTCAAACCATATCTTCATTGCCAGCTCCGGCAGATATTTTAAGTTTTCAGGAACATTATTTATCATCCAAAGACCGCCCTCATATTTTGACAATATTCTTTTTTCTCTCTTGAAGGATAAAATTCTCCCTAATATCAAAACATTGCTTGCAAAGTATCTGGTATCATAAGCATGAAAATCATATTCATCTATGTCGGCACTGATTGCCAGCCAGAAATCTTCATCCGAAACATCCGCAAACACTTCCCCTATTTCTCTTCCGTATAGTACAATACCACATTGCTTAAGCAGCTTGATATAGCTGGTCACATCTGCATCAGGAAATTCATGGTCTGCCACATACACTTCCAAATCCGGTTTTCTAAACCTTTCAAGATATTTCTCAGTCCAGAAATCACTGTAATGAAACACACAATTCCCCGGTGTTTTCCAGTTCCTTGCAATTTCAAGCTTCGTAGATACTCCAATCGAGTCCTTAACAACCACAAGTAAATCAATATCTCCCGAATCGGGATTAAATGCATTAAGTACAATTGAGCCATGTAAATATACGCCAATCAGATTATCTCCTAAATGCCTTTTCCATATATCCACAACACTGTTTATCTGATTCAATATATCAAATGGTAAATCTTTATATCCAAGTAATTTATTCATTTCGACATACCTCTATAATTTCTTCTGTCTTGTCTTAAAAATGTCTAATGCCTTAAGAATAGGGATTGCACCATACTTTCCAATCATATAATAATTCCGGATATAATGCAAACATTTTCAATGTTCCGGCAGACTCCATTCCCAAA
>CAMAKT010000207.1 GCA_945836135.1 uncultured Clostridia bacterium
AGAATAAATAATACAGCTCCTGTAACCTTATTCATAATGGTATGTTTTGCTGCAAATTTCTTTTGAACGATATATCCTGAAATAAGATTGAAAACTTTTATAATTGCAATCACACTTATCCATATACAAAGCCATATAGGAATTGTTAAAACAGGAAGCAGTTTTATCATACAAACCACAACAAATACAATGTCTGCAATGGTATCCAGTCTGGAACCAAATTCATTGGCGGTATTTGTTTTTCTTGCAATAGTTCCGTCAATCATATCAGTAAATCCAGCCACTAAATACAAAATATAAAATGTGGGAGAAAAGGCAGGAACGAATAGTAAAAATATGCTGCATAGTATTCTACAACCTGTTATGATGTTTGCCATATACTCGCCCTTTACCTTTCATTTACCTTAGCATACAGGAAAGTATCCTTCCACTTTGGCTTCCCGGCTTCATCCCTTTGAAAAAAGACATTTTGCTTAAAATGTGCCTCCCGCTCTAATCCAACCTTCTCCAAAAGCTTCCATGAACAGGTATTGCGTGGGTCACACTCCGCAAATATTCTATGTACTCCCTCTCGAAAAGCATTTTCTATTACCGCACTAAGCGCCTCGCTTGCATACCCTTTTCTTTGGTAGTTTTTGTTTATAATATAGCCAACCTCTTTCGCCTCAAAGTCTCTGTTTCCGTAATAAATATTGCCTATTACCTTTCCGGACTCCTTAAGTTCAATGGCATAGAATTCCTCCGACCCCACCCGGTACTTAAGATGCTCTCTGCCATTCTCATATGTTATACCCGGATATCCTTCAAATTCGTCATCTTCCAGTTGCGACAAGTATTCGAACAAATCATCATAATCCGATTCTCGAAATTCCCGTAAAATAAGTCTTTCAGTTATAAGTACCTTCATTTTCTCACCCCTTTAATTTAAACCTTATAATTTCATTCCCATCTCTATCCGCATATTATTTTCCTCGGGACCATTGTTAGAATATGCATATCTGTCAAAGCCAATGATTTCAAAGCCCATCTTCTCATAGAATGACACAGCTTTGTAATTTCCGCTCTGTGTTTCTAATACTGCCATTCTGGCACCACTATTTCGGGCATCAACCAGAATCCGCTTCATGAGCCCGGTTCCAATCCCGTGCTTGCGCTTTTCACCGTCAAATACACATATATTGGTTATCCTGAAACGATTATTCCATTTTTCATGGAAGCCTTCTATAAATCCCACCATCACTTTGTCTTCAAAGGCACCATATGCTACAGGCTCTTCAAGCCAGTCTGAAAGCATTTTATCTTTAAGTGTCATGTGAAATGGTGGTTCAGTCTTTTCCCAGTATAGGTTGAACCCTCTTTCATCAGGGACAATCACAAGGCACCGGTCAGAAGTAATCTCTGCCTCATATTCTTTTCCCTTGTATTCCTTATAATCTAACTTCTTGATTTCTAATGTCATGGTAATGTCCTTTCCTATAAAATCATTATACATGCTGTGCCTATAATTGCAACAGCCGCATTATAGCAAAGAACAGCTACAACACAGCAAGGAATAACTTGTATTCCCTATTCCGGTTATGTTATGATTATTATGGTACGGGGACGGCACCCATAACAAAAAACAGCATACCAATCTCTGTTCCCAGACGTTATACGTCGAAGGAAACTACTATATTCTGTGCGAGGGGGAGACACCCATGACAAAAAACGTAACGGTAACAGATGAAAACGGAACATATGTAGGCTCCACCTACCCTAGGCGGGCAAGGGGGCTGGTTAAGAATGGACGGGCGTTTTTCGTGGATGACTGTACCATTCGTTTATCCGGAAAAGCGGAACCGTCCGATGATAAATCAAATCAATCGGAGGTAAAACAAATGAATTACATATATTTCAATCCACGGGAATGGTCTTTCGAGCAGACACAGTATAATACACAGTTCCATAACAATAACGGATTTTATCAGTCCGGCTCTAACAGACGAAGTAACATAGAGCGTTGCTTTATCAATGATTTTGACAATGGTCTGATAGAATGCCTGATGCTTGGCGGTTGGGATGACCCATATGTCAGAGTTACGTCCATGTCCTTCACGCTTTTGCCTGACACAGAGAACTGCTTTGTGTTTTGGTTAAATGGCGGCGAGAATGACAAGAACAGTGAAATCTGCCAGCTTCAGATTAGCTTCTCCGGTATCCCGGATGACTGCTATATCTACAAATTAAACCGCAACTATATCAGACCCCTTCTGCACAAGCAGGGCTGGGAACTGTATTCCATCCCATTTATGGCACCACCTTCTGTGCAGACATCGGTAGAAGCACGGTTCTCTTTTGTTGCAGGTAACGCTCCAATGGCGATAAAGCCGGCAAAGGAGCCTTCCTTCTATAAGGACTGGAAGGACGAGCCGGATGAGTTTGCCAATTGGCGTCCTCAGCGACACAATATGGTGTTCGAGGATGGATGGCCTGCGATCAATATGTATGGAGGCGATAAGTACTCTACCGAGGTGCTTCGCAGGAAAACGAATCAAGGTACCACGGAACAGCACTCTCAGATGTCCGGATACCGCCGAGGGAACTCGGAACGCATGAAGAACCAGACGGGCAGACGTGCAGAACTGGCAGAGCAGCTTAGCGAATTGAGAGAAAGGCAGGCAGAATTAGCCTCCAGACAGGGGGAATTGTCCGAACTTAAGGATGATTTACAGGAGCGCTGCAATGAAATACAGAGCAGTTATTCTGTGAGTGAGGATGAGGCAGCCCAGTTGGAGGAAGGTTTTAATGAGATTATTGAATGGGATGCCATTTCTTCTGCATTGTCTGCTTTGGATACGCAGTTTGCCTGTGCTTCCGAAATAATTTCGAATAGAGATATTCCCATTGAAGCAGCAGAAGGTATTCTGGATGGAATAGATAATCAGTTGGACAGCATTGAAGACATGTGTGACAACATAGAAGATGTACTGGATGAACTTGAGGAGCTTCTGGACGAAATCGAAGACAAGGCAGAAGCTTCGGAGGACTAATTCCAAAATAAGGATTGAAGTCGTCCTTTTACAAAGCTGCCCCGCCACCCTGTTGATGAAACAGGGTGCGGGGCAAATTATTTCCTTATTACTGTTTTTGCAATCCGCCAGCCACTTCCTTCTCGCAGCAATGATAATGCTTTATTATTCCGTCTCTGAAATATCAATTTTGATTTCATTATCATCGGACTCAATCTTTTTTACATCCAGTCCCTTTAAATATTTATCTAAAAAGAAAATATGACATTTCGTTAAGTAGTTGTGCATTTTCATTGCATCCATTTTGCCAACTATCATTTTTACCGGTATAAAAAACTTTGCATCTGTAAACCCAATATGTTTCATATTATCAAATATAGCACAATAGACAAGGGCTTTTCTATGAAGCAGAACAGCCGATTCTACATTCCAATTTTCCTTGCACGAAATTTGAAAAAAAGGCTTGGTTAGCGTCATTTCTCTGTAGTCTCCAAACAATCCTCCATCTATATTAAGTCCGCAACTTATTTCATTTGATGTCTGACACAGATAATATGCCAAAGCCCCACCCATAGAATGCCCTGTAGCCGCAACTCCATTTGTCAAATCTATATTATCTGCAAACCTTTCCTTCACTATCTTTAAAGCACAAAGAGTATCCGCACTCCACTCCTTTAATCTACCAACAATATATGGAGTATGTTCTTTTTCAAACATCAAAAAATCTTTATAAATTTCCTCAATACTCCCCTTTTTCTTTAACAATTTCAACTGGGCCAGTATTGCTCTAAACGCACCTTTTTGATACATCATTTTATTAATCTTCTTATCAAAGGGAACAAAACTGCCATCGTCATATTCTGTACATAGCCCTTCATAAGAATGTCCAATAGAAGCAACAATATATCCTCTGGAAACTATCTCCATACAAAGAAATGTGTTTGCTTCTATATATCCACTATATCCATGATTATAAAGTACTAATGGAAATTTCTCTTCTATCATAGGAACATTTTCATAAATGTCCACTTCATTAACCACACCTGCCGACTTCGGCATATGATACATTTTACGAAGACATTCCCATTTGTTCTCAGAAACATAGGGTGCTTTTTTTGCCCCCTCTATGCTACTCATTGTTACAGGATAAAATAATCGAACTGTTATTTTTCGTTTTCCTGTTCCCTCTCCAAGTACTTCATTTCTGCTGTCATCTGTAAAACTAAATATCTTCGTTCCAATCTCATATTTTCTATTGAGTATCTGTGGTATCATAGAGCAATCTTTTCCTCTCACCTGATCATTTTCCAAATTTACAAGTCTCATTTATTTCACTCTGCAACACACTAACATTAATATATGCTATCGTTATGAAAATCACTATTTTATGCATACCTATAATCCTTCCCATTCCTCCGGAAGATTGCGAATATTCTCCCTTTCAAAAAAATTCGGATACATGCAGTCCACTAATTCTATGTAATCTTGTCTGTTTATACACTTTTCCTCCCGGCAGTAAGAATTCAACGGCTTATTACATTCTCCGATTTTATCATGCCCAGCCACTATTGTACCCTTTCTGAAATATAATTACAAATTTGGCTTATATTATCCACGATGCATAAATTCGGATATT
>CAMAKT010000208.1 GCA_945836135.1 uncultured Clostridia bacterium
AATCAGTATAAATTTGAAATCCTGTAGGAGGCTGGCTTTCTTAACCTTGAGAGACAAAGCCCCTTCAACAGTTCTTCTTTTATGGACAACTATGTGGAAATGTGCAGCTATGAACTTAATGAGGACTGCAGTCGGATACCTGAGGGCAGCAGGATTATTACAAGCGATGATGTCTTTGATTTTATGCTTAATCTGAGAGCACTGAATGAGGGTATTGACAGTAAACGTGAGGAACTTTTCGAGGAATATCTTGACGCAAAGTATTCTAAATTTAAATTTAAGTCCATGGAGGACTATGATCAATTAAAGAAGGTCACTCAGGCCCGCAGCAAAACCCAGTCCTCTTATGTTAAGAATAATCTTATGGGGAACGTCAGGGAACATTCCAACGGCGAAAGCGCATTTATGTATTTTACCGAGACTATAAAGGATAATGCACTGTATCTGCTGGACGAGCCGGAAAACAGCCTGTCCATACCTCGCCAGCTTGAACTGCTTAAGTTCCTAGAGGATTCGGCAAGGTTTTTCGGATGTCAGTTTGTAATCTCCACGCACTCGCCGTTCCTGCTCTCTATGAAGGGGGCTAAGATATATGATATGGATGAGAATCCGGTTGACATTAAGAAATGGACGGAACTTAATAACGTGCGACAGATGTACGAATTCTTTAAGAAGCATGAGGGGGAGTTCGATTGATTTTATAGTATAAATAAGCCAGTATATATAGGATATATATGTGATAACGTTTGGATTACCCGGGAGAAATCATATTCTTTCGGGTTTTTGTTTAAATTCTAAATATTAAAAGGAGATTTAATTATTATGGAACGTTATATGTCATTGGTTCTGGAAATGTGCAGAAAAAAACGGTGGTAAAGTGATATGATATATGGTAAAATGGTACTATAAGCGCAGTACGATAAAGTATGTATGAAGGGAGAGAGACTTATTGAGGTACAGGATTCTTCTGGCAGGAAAAAACAATGTGATAAAAGATGACTTTTTCGGCCATCTTGAAAAGGACTTCGAATTGCAGACGGTGTCATTACGCTTTGGGGATATCGTAAGTCATTTAAGATATTTTAAGCCCCATGCGCTTGTTGTGTGTATGCGCAATGAAAGTGATGATGACATTGGTGTGTTTTCCGCGGTCAAGAGCAGACTTGCGAACTATAATGTTCCGACAATCCTTATCGGGAGTGAGGAGGAGTGCGGGGAATTTGAGACTGGCACAGGCAAGATGAGTGCACTTGTAATTACAAGGCCGGCTTCCCTTCGCAATATCAGAGACTCCATTTTTGAATTTGTTGAAAATTGGCAGAAAGAGAAAGGAGAAGAAACAGCGTTCGACGAAGTTGATGACAAGCAGGCAGATAAGATTATTCAGGCAAAACCTGCAGAACCAGCAGAACAGATTGAACCGAAGCCTGAGGAGAAGAAGAATATTCTTGTGGTTGATGATGACCCTATGATGCTTAAGCTTATTAAGGAACAGCTTAAGGATACATATTCTGTTGCTACAGCCATTAACAGCAATATTGCATTTAAATTCCTTGAAAAAAAGAAGACGGATTTGATTTTACTTGACTATGAGATGCCGGGGGAAAATGGTGCCCAGATGTTGGAGAAAGTGCGAAATAATGAAGCTACGGCACAGCTTCCGGTGATATTTCTGACAGGAATCAATGATAAAGATAAAATCAGAAAAGTTCTGGAATTAAAACCACAGGGATACCTGCTTAAGCCTATTGACAGGGACAAGCTGCGAGATATTATCCAGAAAAATATAGTATAGCCTGATTTGCTCACCAATAAAACGGAGAAAAATATGGAGAATGAAGAATTAAAGCTGACAGATCTTGTTGATATTGACATACTTCAAAGAATACAGGATGCGTTTTCTAAAATGACAGGCATTGCAGCCCTTACCACCAATGCAGACGGTATGGCGGTGACCAATGGCTCCAATTTCTCGGAATTCTGTATGAAACATACAAGAACCTCACCGGTGGGTTGCGCCAGGTGTGAAAAATGTGATAAATATGGTGCAGAGCTGGCACTCAAAAACGGCAGGTCCATTACATATTTTTGTCATGCGGGACTGGTTGATTTTGCTGCACCTATTATGGCAGACGGCAAAATGGTCGGCTGTTTTATCGGGGGACAGGTGCTTTCGGAACCACCGTCTGAAGATAAGATGAGAGAAACTGCACTTGAAATCGGGGTTGACCCGGATGTGTATGTTGCGGCATCTAAGAAGGTGAATATAATACCAAAACAGAATATCGATCATGCCGCTGAATTTTTATACACTATAGCCAATATCCTTTCGGATATAGCCTACAGCAGGTATCTTGTGTATCAGGCTAATTTGGAGATTGAGAAAGCTGCCAATATGAAATCTGATTTCCTCGCCAATATGAGCCATGAGATCAGAACCCCTATGAATGCGGTAATCGGAATGGCGGAGATGGCGCTTAGGGAAGAACTTCCTGACCATGCCAGGGAGTATATTAATGAAATCAAGTCATCCGGAAAATCACTCCTTACAATCATTAACGATATACTTGATTTTTCAAAAATTGAATCCGGTAAAATGAATATCATTCCTGTTGAATACGAGCCGATGTCAGTTATCAATGATGTATCCAATATTATAATGACACAGCTTGAAGATAAGGATGTGGAATTCATACTTGATGTGGAGCCGGATATACCTAACTGCCTGTTTGGCGATAATAACAGGATAAAGCAGATAATACTTAATCTTACAAATAACGCTGTTAAGTTTACCCGTACAGGACAGGTCGTCCTGCATGTTGATTGCACAAAGCTTAATGAGAATAACGTGATGTTTAAGGTAGCGATTGAAGATACGGGAATCGGAATCAAAAAGGAAGACATGCCGAAGCTTTTTCAGTCCTTCCAACAGCTTGACAGCAAGAGAAACCGCAATATCAAGGGAACGGGGCTTGGACTTGCAATCTGTAAACAGCTTCTTACACTTATGGGAGGCAGCATAAGTGTTGAAAGTGAATATGAGAAAGGCAGTGTATTTTCTTTTGAACTTCCGCAGAAAGTTATTGACGGGAAGACATGTGTCTCAATTAAGAATGACAGACACATTGTGGCAGCGGGACTTGTATTGAATCCATATGTAAAAAAGCAACTCGCTGCTTCAATAGAGAGGCTGGGGGCTGAATACATTGAGCTGACCGGGGAAGAAGAATTAGCGATGCTGGACAAAAAGGGTGTCAGCTATTTGTGGATCGAAGCTTCTCTTTTGACAGAACAGCTTAAGAGCTTTATTGAATCCAATCCGCAGATTACTTCGGTACTTATCACAAGTCCGAAGGATAATACGGGACGTGATATAAAAAATATCCGCATTGTGAAAAAACCTGTCTATGTGATGAACATAGCGATGATTTTCAACAATGAAGATCCTAACATCAGTTATTGCTCACAGAGTGCAGAACTGTTTGACTTTGTTGCGCCGGAGGCAGAAGTGCTGATTGTGGATGATAATGCCATTAATCTTACCGTTGCAGAAGGACTTCTTGAGCCTTTGAAGATGAAAATCGACACTGCCCAGAGCGGAAAAGAGGCTATTGATAAGATTTCGAACCACATGTATGACATTGTATTTATGGACCACATGATGCCTGAACTTGACGGCGTGGAGACTACACATATCATACGACGTTTCCACAAGGAGTATGATAATGTGCCTATTATTGCACTTACTGCGAATGCGGTGGAGGGAACCATGGAAATGTTCCTTAAGGAGGGCATGAATGATTTTGTGGCGAAGCCTATAGAAATCAGGGTGCTTGTATCGAAAGTCAAACACTGGCTGCCGGCAGATAAAATCAGAAAAGATATTGTACAGCAGAATTGTTCCGGCATGGCGGTGACAGGTACACTGCCACAGATAGGTGATTTGGATGTCGAGTCAGCAGTAGGACTGTTAGGCAGCGAAAATTTATTCCGGAGCGTTCTTAAGGACTATTACAGAGTAATTGGACAGAAGGCTGAACGGATAGAGCATCTTGAACAGGCCGAAGAATGGCATGATTACACCATAGAGGTTCATGCCTTGAAGAGTGCTTCACGTCAGATTGGAGCAGGAAAACTGGCGGACTTAGCTGCGATACTGGAAAAGGCAGGAAATGAAGCGGACGCAGCACTTATTCATGAGAAAACGCCACAACTGCTTGAATTGTATACCGGATACATTTCTGTTCTTGCACCGCTTTTTGAGGAGAATAAGCAGGGCAACGAAAAGAAGGCACCTGTTTCTTCAGAAGATTTGAAACAGTATTTTATAATGCTCAGAACGGCAATTGGAAATCTTGACATAGATTCCATGGAAGAGACTGTTCGGAAGATGGAAAATCATGCCTATGAAGGTGAGGGAAGAGAACTGTTTGAACAGCTTAAGGCGGCAGTGGACAACATTGATGTCGACGAATGCGAAGAACTGATTGGCAGATGGGAGCAGCTTGGGAGGATAAAAGAGACAACTAGATAATACATACGTGTCCCTGTTTACAAAATTTTGTAAGTAGGGACTTTTTGTTTACATAATAAATTAAGAATATATAAAATATATATTAAAAAA
>CAMAKT010000209.1 GCA_945836135.1 uncultured Clostridia bacterium
GTAAGGTGGTGGATGATTAATCCGTTATCTATAATTGATAACGGATTATGACTATTTTGGAGGAAAGAATATGCCATCAACATACGCACATTACAAAATGGGAAGGGAAGTAAGCAGCTCTCTGGAGGGGGAGATAAACGAAATAATCCGTTCTAACTATCAACTCTATATGATAGGCTTGCATGGACCGGATATTTTGTTTTACCATAAGCCGTTAAAAGCTGACCCGGTTAACAGAACAGGGTATTGCATGCATGAAAGACCGGGAATTGAGTTTTTCAGCTACGCAAGAAGAGTAATCAATAAGAAGAAAAATAAAGCACCGTATATTGCATATCTTTATGGTGTGATATGTCACTTCGCGCTGGATGTAACCTGCCATGGCTATATTGACGAAAAAATGGAATCAAGCGGTATAAGTCATGCTGAAATTGAGGTTGAGTTTGACAGAAGACTTATGGAACTGGATGGATATGATCCGGTACGCCATTGCCTTACCCGGCATATCATGCCAAGTATGCGGAATGCGAAAATCATTAGTGCGTTTTACAGGGAAATAAGTGCAGAGGATGTGCAGGCAGCATTAGAAGGGATGATATTTTACAATAGAATTCTGCTGGCACCTTCTAAGTTAAAAAGGTATTTTATTCTGACATTGCTTAAGCTGGCAGGAAAATATGAGAATATGCGTGGGCTTATGGTAAATTATGAGCCTAATCCGGCATGCGCAGACAGCAACCGGAAACTTATGGAACTGTATAAAGAGGGGGAAAAACTGGCAGTATCGTTGATTAACGAATATGCAGAAGGGAAAGCATGGAATCCGGTGTATAGGTATACATTTGGCTCCGAACTGCCGGAAGGCTGTTAGCTCTTCTGACCACACAAATACAGTTCTGGATACTGGCAGTTCTGGTGGGAATGTTTCAGGGCGGAATTCAGGCATTGTCGCGCTCATACTTTGCCAAAATAATACCGGCTGAGCAGTCCGGTGAATATTTCGGCCTGATGGATATCTGTGAAAAAGGCGCAGCATTTATGGGAACCACTGTTGTAGGAGCCGCGACACAGTTAACCGGAAGCATGAACAAGGGAGTTACCACAATCCCAATATTGTTTGTGACGGGGATGGTACTGTTTGTCATGTCATCAAAATTAGAAAAATAAAGTTATTGACATTACTGTACGGATAACCTCATAATGTAGAAGTCAAAAAATAAGAAAGATACAGGTATGAGTGTAATGGACAGGAAGATTGAGATAGATGTTGCAGAACTTTCAGAATATATGACTCAGGGCTATGAACTAATCGACGTGCGGGATGAGATGTCATATGCCTACGGAAATATCAGGGGAAGTGTAAATATACCTAAGGACAAGTTGCTTGACGATATGGAAGACTATACGGGAAGGAGCTTTATTCTGTACTGCAAGAGAGGTGAGGTGAGCCTTGAAGCTGCAGAAGTGCTTATAGAGCATGGCGCGGAAGCGGTGAGCCTCCGTGGAGGATATCTGGCATGGCTTATGGCGGATGTTATGCAGCAGAACGAGGAAAAGGATGATGCTAAGTTTGCTGCTGAGGCAGAGGATAGCATCAGAAAACGTTTCCGTAAGACAATATGGTGCCGCTTTACGAAGGCAATCAATGATTATGAGCTTGTGAAGGAGGGGGACAGGATTGCCGTGTGCATATCCGGCGGCAAGGACTCAATGCTTATGGCGAAGCTCTTTCAGGAGCTTAAGAGACATAATAAGTTTCCTTTTGAAGTAAAATTTCTTATAATGGACCCAGGATACAGCCCGGAGAACAGACAGCTTATCGAAAACAATGCCAGAAGGCTTAACATACCGGTTACGATATTCGAATCGGACATATTCGAGTCTGTATTCCATATAGAAAAGTCCCCGTGCTACCTCTGCGCCCGTATGCGACGCGGCTATCTGTACAGCAAGGCAAAGGAATTAGGCTGCAACAAAATCGCCCTGGGACATCACTATGATGATGTAATTGAGACTATTCTGATGGGAATGCTTTATGGTGCACAGATGCAGACCATGATGCCTAAGCTTCACAGCACCAACTTTGAGGGCATGGAACTTATTAGACCTATGTACCTGATACGTGAGGATGATATCAAGGCATGGCGTGATGCAAACGGGCTGCACTTTATCCAGTGTGCATGTAAATTCACGGACACCTGCTCCTCCTGCGCTGAGGACGGGCAGAGCAATTCCAAGAGGCTTGAAGTCAAGAAACTGATAAAAGAGCTTAAAAAGACGAATCCATTTGTGGAGGGGAATATTTTCAAGAGCGTGGAAAATGTGAACCTGAGTACAGTGGTGGCTTATAAAAAGGACGGGGTAAGGCATCATTTCCTTGAAGATTATGATAAAACAGGGTATGATGAGATAATGGATAGTGGTAAGATAGAGGATAATTAAGTTAAAAATGGCGGGGAAATTCCCCGCCGCTTTTAATTCTTCGCAAACTCCTCCAGTACAAGACCTTTGTTTCTCTCACAGACCATATTGATGCTCCATTCATTGACAAAGAGCAGAAGTGGTCTGTCTTTTAAATCCTTGATTTTCTTCATATCCGAGGTTCCGGCAAGATGGGCAATATCTGCGGTACTCTCAGGGGATATCCAGCGGATATATTCATAAGGGAGCGGCTCGAGGCGGATGTCCACACCGTATTCGCTCTCAAGACGGAACTTGAGCACATCGAACTGAAGAACTCCCACAACGCCCACGATGATTTCTTCCATACCTGTATTAAATTCCTGGAAAATCTGGATGGCACCTTCCTGGGCAATCTGGTTAACGCCCTTGATAAACTGCTTGCGCTTCATGGTATCAATCTGGCGGACTCTCGCAAAATGTTCCGGTGCGAAGGTAGGTATGCCTTCGTAGCGGAATTTCTTGTTGGACAGGCAGAGGGTATCACCGATGGAGAATATTCCGGGGTCGAATACACCGATAATATCTCCGGCATAGGCTTCTTCAATAATCTTGCGCTCGGAAGCCATAAGCTGCTGAGGCTGCGAGAGCTTGACCTTCTTGCCGCCTTGTACATGGTTGACCTCCATACCGGCGGTGAACTGACCGGAGCATATACGCATGAAGGCAATACGGTCGCGGTGTGCCTTGTTCATGTTGGCCTGAATCTTGAATACAAATGCGGAAAAATCCTCTGTGAATGGGTCAATTAATCCGGCATCCGACATTCTCGGAAGCGGGGAGTAGGTCATCTTAAGGAAATGCTTAAGGAAGGTCTCCACGCCAAAGTTGGTAAGAGCCGAACCGAAGAACACAGGGGAGAGCTGACCTGCGCTGACCTTCTCCTGGTCAAAATCCGCGCTTGCTCCGTCAAGAAGTTCAATATCCTCCAACAGCTTGTCATAGAAGGCATCGCCTATTTCGGCGCGCAGTGCCGGGTCATCGATTCCTATGGTTGTTGTGGCAACCTCCTTCTGACCGTTCATTTCAGCCTTGAAGGTGGAAACACAGCGCTCATTGCGCTCATATACGCCCTTGAACTCCTTACCTGAGCCAATTGGCCAGTTCATCGGACAGGTTGCGATGCCGAGAATACGCTCGATTTCATCACACAGCTCAAATGGGTCATTGGCCTCCCTGTCCATCTTATTAATAAAAGTGAAAATAGGAATGTGTCTCATGACACATACCTTGAAAAGCTTGATTGTCTGCTTCTCAACACCCTTGGAGGCGTCAATAACCATTACAGCGGAATCAGCAGCCATAAGTGTACGGTAAGTGTCTTCGGAGAAGTCCTGATGTCCCGGGGTATCAAGAATATTGATGCAGTATCCGCCATAGTTGAACTGCAGAACGGATGAAGTTACGGAAATACCTCTCTCTTTTTCAATCTCCATCCAGTCTGAGACAGCGTGCTTGGCCGTCTTTTTGCCCTTTACGGAGCCGGCTAAGTTAATTGCTCCTCCATAGAGCAGAAACTTCTCAGTAAGGGTTGTCTTACCGGCATCAGGGTGGGAGATAATGGCGAAGGTACGCCTTTTATTAATTTCATTTTTCAAATCAGCCATAATAACTCTAATTATTCCTTCCATTTTTTAATGTAACATAGATAATTACGAAACTTGCCTTTTAACACCATTGTAAGGAGTTTTGCAGTTGTTATTTTAGAAAATCCCCGCGCATAGGGTTGAATACATCCACAAGCTTGCCGGCTTCAAGACATGTAACGCCGTGGCGTACATTGGACGGCATATATACACTGTCACCTTTATATACAATCTTTGTCTCGTCACCGATTGTAAATTCAAAACTGCCTTCTGCTATATAAGTAATCTGCAGGTGCTCATGGCTGTGAAAATTACCCTTGGCGCCTTTCTCAAATGAAATCTCACACATCATCAGCTTGTCGGAATAGCACAGAATCTTCCGGGTAACTCCAGGTTCACAGGCAGCCCCGCTAACATCACTGTTATATACAAACATAATAACCTCCATCATAAAACGTATGGGGTAATGATAACACAAAAAGAACGGGTTGAAAACATAATTTTATTTTGAATTAATTATGTAAATATT
>CAMAKT010000210.1 GCA_945836135.1 uncultured Clostridia bacterium
GTATATGCCTTAAGTCCCTCAAAACATGTCTGTGCATACTGAAGCACACCGGCACACTCGCTGATAACTACCTTATCATCTTCAATAAGGGCGCCCTCTTCCCATGCGCCGTCCTTGAAGTTGGCAACAAATCTCTTATCAGTCTTGATATAGCCAAATCCTAAATTGGCCCAGTCAATGTTCTTCTTTTCCATGATATCTCTCCTTCTGTTGATATGGTATATCACACTTTTTTATTACACAAATAATAAACCTTTGTTTTCTGTGCGTCAAGATGCAACCTTAATTTTATACTATTATGTCCGCCGTATCAAACCGGATTACCTTTACCAAATCGGCAAGGGGCATTTCAACCTGATATCCCACCTTCCCGGCACTGAAAAATATAGTATCATAATCATACGCCGTTTTCTTCCCCGCCTGAACCTCCTGCTCTGACGGCACATGGAATGTGGTTCTGAAAAACTTTTTCATGCCGATTGGTGAACAGCCTCCGTGAATATATCCTGTAAGTGGCAGAAGCTCCTTAGCCTTAAGCATCTCAATTGACTTCTCCCCCACCGCCTTTGCCGCTTTCTTAAGGTCTAATTCCTCCGCAGCGGGAATGACAAATACATAATGATTCCCCGTCTTTCCCGTGGTAACCAAAGTCTTAAATACACGGTTCACATCCTGTCCCAGCGCCTGTGCCACCTCAACACCGCTAAGCGCCTGTTCCGGGTCGTAGCTGTGTGGTGTGTACTTCACCTTCTTCTGGTCAAGAATTCGCATTACATTTGTCTTTTCATCTTCTTTTTTCATGGTTATACTCCTTCGATTCTGTTAGATTAATCTAACAAAATCCATTACATTCACTACTGAACACATAATACAAAACACATTTTTATGCCGCCTGACTATAATCCATGATAAAGATTTTACTTGCGATATTCTCTATTTTTTCGAGAATATCATCTATTTTTTCAAGAACGGAAGCTTTATAATATACCTCGCCGCACTGTTTGCATCTAAAACATGGTACATTTTCAATAATTACATAACAATTATTTAACTTTACAAAATATGAATTTGTGGATTCAGTCATTTCTTCCATTTTACAACTTAAACATCTCATATTAACATTACTCCTTCCTACATTTTAAATCATCTGTCCATTTCTCCGGGTCAGGATAATATGCGGTTATTACTCTGCTCATACTTCCTTCATCACTCATCACAACATGAAGCCATTCACCTGAATCTGTTTTTCCTAAAATCAAGCAGCTTGGAAATGGATAATCTTCCGGGTATTGTTCTATAATTTCTCCATTATTTACAGCACATCTAACATCTTTCGTCTTAACTCCACGCTGTTTAAATCTCATTGCAGCATGTTCTGAAATCAACACATTGTCCTCATTATAATATTTCCGCAAATGCGTTATATCAATCATATATATTCCTCTATCATAATTTATTTCACATTAGACACATATTCCGTCACAATCATAATAACCCTTTTATTGTTTATATTCAAGCCTTCCGGCAAAATCCCTCTTAATCTCAAGGAACACCTTCATATCTTCCAGAATGTGGTACAGCATTGCCCTGTTTTCAAACTCTTCCCTGCTCTTAGGTAGTTCCTGCCTTGTATAATCATCGCGCAAAGCCTCGATATCTGTCAGAAGCTCCTGCACGTCGTTATTCTCATTAAATTCATCAGCTGTTTTGTTAATAAAATCTGCCAGAGCCTTCACCTGCTCCGGTGCTGTGGTAAGACGTATTATATCCGAATACACTCTCTTGAGTATACTGCACTGTCTCGCCCGCATCTGCATGTACTCATAATAATAATCGTTCTCGCCGAGAAAATGATTGTTCATATAGTACAGGGACTCTTTTTTCAAGTCGGCAAGCATGCCCTCAAGTTCATCAAAGCAGCTTCCTGTGTAATCCGACCTGTCATCCCGTGCAATATATACCGCCATTCGTTTTAAAATGCTAATTATTTTGTCGTCCACCGTCTTCTGGTACTTTTTAAGCGTCAGCGTGGCATCCGGCATAAAGAGATTGAGCACAATCCCCACACCTGCACCGATAAAGAGAATGAAAAATTCATTCCATATCATAGGCAGTCCGCAGCTCTTTGCTGAGATATAATGTGTGCACAGTACCGCAATAGGTGCCACCGCCTCCTTCATATCCAGTGCCATACAGCAGAAAAGATAAGGAATCAGTACAAGCCCGAATGCCCATACATGGTAGCCCGCCAACGGGAAAATAATCGCCGATAGCACCGTCATTATTACAAAGATAATTACCCTCTTCACCGCAATTCTCACAGTTTCCTTCTTGGTATCCTGTATGGTAAGAAGGGTGATGATTCCTGCTGCATAGGCAAAATCAAGCCCTGCGGCGGTAGATATCAGAACTGCCGCCACCGAGCCTGTGACATATTTCACCAGTTTAAGATAGTCATTCCTTTTCATGCTCTGCGCTTTCTTCTATTTTTCTTCGCATGTCTTCGCCAAATGCGCTCCGACATGGAGGGTTAAAATATCAAAACTCAAAATCAGTCTCATAATCTGCCCCTCTATGGACGACCGCATATTTCCTTAAGTTCCGCATTTTCAAGCCTGCATTCCTTCTTAGCAGGAAGGTCATAATATACATTTTCCTTGTATGGATACAGCTTCAGAGTAAGCTCTTTCGGATAGCCATGAAATTTAAGTGCCACTCTCCAGACCTCACCGTTAGAGAACCAGTCCGCAATAAGTTTCCCATCCTCATAAAGTTCCGCCCTGTCGCCGCCAAAATCAAGGTCAAGGAATATGTCCTTTCCCTGATATCCTGTACCTTCTGCTCCATAATCAATACACAGCTTGTATTCATTATTATCCGTCACATTATACTGTATATTCCCACAGGATGCAAACTGTATTTCAGGAAGAAACCTTATCCCTTCTCTGTCCATGCTGTCTTCCACATCATCATTCTGATAAAATACCGCATGCTCCGCCTCATAGGTTGTAAGAAGCGCCACCGCATCATTATGTGTCAAGCCATCGCTCCATTCAAAAAATACATTTCCCCTGCTCTCATCGCTGTAGAAATAATATTTTCCGCAAAAATGCCCCAGATATGATGCATTGGTGTACTTAAGCCTAATTTCTTTGTTATCTGTCACAACAGGCAGATTATACGGAAGCACAATGATGGCATCCGTTTTAACGCGTATGTTATCAAATAAGACTTTTTTATGTGATGTACCTACTTCAAAGCAAAGGGGCTCTTCCTTGGATACCAGCTTATCCGTCATCAATCGTTTTCTTTGGTGATTATTTATAAAAAGGAATCCGCAGTCAGCCTCTTCATTGTACCTTAAGCATGCCCTTAAGGTATCCATATCCTCCGGGCTGTCCGGTGCAGGAATATTGGATGGCAGATATGGCTTTGCCGGAGCAAGAAACTGTTCTGTGTTCTTAATAAAGATATGATGCTTCCTGAGACGATAATAGCTCTCATTTGGCAGACCATTTTCCCTAAGACAAGTCTGGAAGTCGTAGCTTTTTACAGGCAGGTCATTATTGTATCCCGTGGCCTTGGACTCTTGCAAAGTAGTATACCTTCCGTCAGGATTGGTTCCTCCATGATACATATAATACCCAATGAGGTTTGCCCCCGCTCCCAGCATGCATACCGTCTGCGCCTCAATATCCTCCGGGTAGGGATAAGTACGCCTGTGTGCCGTCACCTGTAATCCGCCCCCAAGCTCCGCTGTGAGATATGGCACCTTCCCCACATCAAATGTAAATCCGTTTCCTCCATCCTTAAAATCTGAGCCTATATTGGAATCATCATGAAATGGTACGAAAAGGAAGTTTTCACTGGCAGGAAGCTCATGTGTATGCTCTGCCCATGGAGCGTCCACATAGCCGCCAAGCACCGCCAAAAAGCCCTCCGGCACATAGGCTCCGCCCCATCCTGTGGCTGAATAATAAGGTGTAATAAGCCCATTTTTCTGCGCCAGCTTCTTCAAGGTATTCATGTGTTCCATACCTTCTTTTTTGTCAAAAGGGCCGCCGCAGTGTCCGTACTCATTCTCAATCTGTATTCCTATGACAGGGCCTCCGTCCTTGTACATATAGCCTGCTGCCTGCTTTCCTATCCTCATATACAGCTCATCAACAAGCTTCAGATATTTTTCATCATTGGTTCTGGTCTTAAGCTCTCCACTGCGCTCAGCCTCCACCAGCCAGTCCGGAAAACCGCCGTTGCGGCATTCTCCGTGAGCCCAGGGTCCTATGCGCAGCCATACCTTAAGGTCACATTTACGGCAGCACTCAAGGAAATCCCTAAGACATCTCTGCCCCGTGAAATCCCATTCGCCCCTTGCCTCCTCATGGTGAATCCAAAAAATATATGTGGCGACAATTTCTACTCCGCCCGCCTTCATGTTAAGGAGAGCCCTTTCCCACTCCTCCTTCATGTATCTGGAGAAATGGAACTCACCCATAACCGGAAGAATGGGGTTGCCGTCCTTCATAAGATAGTTTTCATTGAAACTGTACATTGAATACCTCC
>CAMAKT010000211.1 GCA_945836135.1 uncultured Clostridia bacterium
AAATCGACAATACTTAAAATCGTTATATCTGTTACAGCAGTTATCTTGGCTTTGGTAGTTCTGATATTGGTTCTCCCAAAGCTTATTCCTACGAATACTCCCAAAGCACCCGAGGATAAAGATGTTGTAATTAACGAGAGCAGTAAACTTGTAGATAACGAAAGCAGTGAACCTGTAGATAACGAAAGCAGTGAATCTGTAAATAATGAAAGCAGTGAAACTGTGGAAACCACTTCTGCCTCCTATGATGATTTGCTGGCAAATTTGGAAGAGGCTTATACTGCCGTGGAAACTGCGGTGACTCAGGTATCAAACATCAATTCCGATGATGCCAACGAAGGTATGAAACAGAGAATAACTATTTATGGCGAATTGCAGCAGACACTGAGCAATCTGCAAACACAGTCAACATCACTTGCAGCAAATGATGACAAGTTACAGGACGCTGTTCTTTCATACTACAGTATGACATCTTCTTATGCTAAAATATATTTTGATTTTTTTGACTTTTTTAACCGCTACAATAACGGGACATTTATACTCAAAAGACCGGACCTTGCCGACGACAGTAAGACTCCTGATGAAAACTATGATGCCATGGTGAATTGGTATGAATCCGCAAAAAACGAATACGCCAATTTTGAGTACCCTTCCTTTGTTGAAGCCTACTGGAAGGAATATGAAAATATTTTGAATTTGAACCAGTCTATTATAAAAAAATATGCTTTTGCATATTATCTTAATGATCCTCTCCGATACATGTCCTGTGCAGAATTGTATGTACGGTGTAAAACTGCTGAAGAAAAATGGTTCAACGATTTACTGGGGGCAAGCTGCGATATATTGGATAGTTACAGTGGAAGTTGTTATACATTTTCAGTGGATTTATACAACGAAATACAAGATTATATCGGCATGTCGGAAAAGGAAAAAGAAGAATATGTTTTTGCCTACAATATGTTGAATAGGATTTACTACGATACAGAATGTGTTGATACCATATATCCTTCTTTATACAACACATATGATTCTTTTGTAATCATTAATTTAGCAACTTACGGCGGTCAGAGAAAAATTGATGT
The DNA here is from genome assembly GCA_945836135.1 of uncultured Clostridia bacterium. Lineage (GTDB taxonomy): Bacteria > Bacillota > Clostridia > Lachnospirales > Lachnospiraceae > CAG-882. Next base: position 1,083 of record CAMAKT010000211.1, read on the forward strand.
TGAAGTTGAGATTCCCGGGTTTACTCAAAAATACAGGCAAAGCTATACGATTACAAGTACAGTAAGACAGTTATTTATCAAGCCTCCCATTTTGACCGGTGATATTGATTTAACTTCTGCAAAATCAGCTCAAATTAACATAACTTTTTACGAGCAGGACGGCACACAAGTCATAACCGAATCCCACCCTGTTACCATAAAGAGCAAAAACGATTTTGAATGGTCCAGCAGTGATTTCGGAATCTTTACTAAGGACAATATTTTGTGCTTCCTTACCCCGGAATCTTCCGATATAGCTTCTTTAAAGCGTAGCGCCATAGATGAGATTACCCAAATGACAGGCGGAGCAATAGATTGCTTCCCAGGTTATCAGGAGGTAGGGTATAATCATTACGCTATAACATATTACCAGGCAGCCGCTCTCATGAGAGCTATGTATAACTCTGGTGTACGTTACAATATGGACGTCTTTTCAGTCAGTGGCAGCAATCAGCACATTCTTCTGCCCAATCAGGTTTTAGAACAGCAGAGCGGTCTATGCATTGAAACATCCCTAGTCATCGCCAGCGCATTGCAGAGTGCAGGGATGCATGCTTTTCTTGTTTTACCGCCAGGACACGCACAAGTTGCCGTAGAAATCTGGGACGGCGTTGAAGGCGAAGGATGTGGAGAATACTTTTTAATTGAGACTACAGCTCTGTCAGATGATATTATAAATGGAGCCGCTTTTACGGATTATGCAAACGCATTATGTAAAGGAAAGCTTGATGCAACAAATAAAAGCTGCATCGAGTATTACAACAATGCTAAATGGAAGAACTATCTTCAAAATGCATATGTCATTGATTGTAATGATTCCGGAATTCTCGGCATGACACCTTTCTCAAACTAATATGCGATTTACGATGCTTTTGGAGCTTGGATAAGTAGAGTGGAAAATAAAGATGTTCCGTAATAATGCCAGACCGCAATGAGAAATCATTGCGGTTTGCTTTTTTAATCTGAAAATCAGCAGAAAGTAAAATGTTCACACCTTTTTTATAATAAAATAACTGTATTTTATTTTAGAAACTGATGATAAAATATAAATACATTATAAAATGTAAAAGAAAAGGAGATGCAAAAAGTGAAATTAAAGAAGAAATGGTTAGCCATGTTAATGGTGCTGACAATGGTTTTGTCACTTGGTCTTGCAGGCTGTAATAAGTCGGCAGACAGCAAAGATAACCCTACAGAGGGCAGTACAACTGCTACAGCTACTACAGAGGCTACCTCTACTACCGAGACTACAACTGCTACAGAGCCTCTGCCGGAGAACTATGTGGAGCTTGCACTGAATGTTTATTACAATGATGCTGATCATTCATATTATAAGAATGAGGCAGGCGAGTCTATCATTGTAACAGAGAATGGTCAGTATACTTTAAGTTTTGACTGCTCAAAGGACCTTTCGGATGAAGCTGTTGCTGCAGGTGTAAGTTCATTAACCAACCTTACTGCAATTTACATTCTTGATATGGGTTCTGCAAAGAGTGAGCCGTCTAACATTACTGCTTGTAATATTAAGTATGATTCGATTGTTGTTGACGGAACTGAACTTACTATTACAAAGCCTGAACCAAAGTCAGCGCTTAAGAACACAGGTATCTTTGATACGAATGACCCAATTAACGGATGGGATGGTTCGGCAGTTGAAGAGGTTGTTAATTCAGACGGACATGTAGCGAATTTTACTACTTTGAAGAACCCTACAACTATTACCATAACATTTACTCTTTCTGATATATCATGGGATGTTAATCAGACGGAAGAGGAGACTACCGGTACCCAGACTTCAGGCAATACATATGTTAACTCAGCAGTATTCAGTAATATTGATTTTACAGATGTTAATGCTGTAGAGTTTACAAAGTATCTTGGAAACGGTATCAACCTTGGTAACACAATGGAAGCAGTTAATACAAACTTTGGTAAAGATTTGGATGTCAGCAAGTATGAGACTGCGTGGGGACAGCCTGTAACCACAGAGGAAATGATTGTTGGTATGAAAAACTGCGGATTTGATACAATCAGAATCCCTGTTGCATGGACTAACATGATGGATTATGAGAACGGAGATTATACAATTAATACAGCATATCTTGATCGTGTTCAGGAAATTGTTGACTGGGCAATCAATGCAGAAATGTTTGTTATAGTAAATGACCACTGGGATGGTGGCTGGTGGGATCTCTTTGCAGGTACTGCAGATGAGAATGCACAGGCTTGGAAGATTTATGAATCAATGTGGACTCAGATTACTGAGAGATTTGCAGATTATTCTGACATGCTTATTTTAGAATCTGCTAATGAGGAGTTAGGCAGCGGATGGCTGAATAAGGGCTTAAGTGAAGAAGAGACATATGAACTTATGAATTCAATTAACCAGAAGTTTGTAGACATTGTTCGCGCAAGCGGTGGTAATAATGACGATCGTTTCTTACTTATTGCCGGTAATAACACCAATATCGATAAGACAATTGATGACCGTTTTGTAATGCCGGAAGATACTGTTGCCGGAAAACTCCTCGTATCTGTTCACTACTATGATCCATGGAACTACTGTGGAGACAAGAAGGCGGAATCAGTTGATGATTTGGTCGGCTATAGGTGGGGACTGGCTGAAGAATATACATATATGAATGAACAGGTTTCTAAGATGACTAAGTTCACAGAGACAGGATATGGAGTAATTATTGGTGAATATGGTGCATTACCGTCCTACATTGGCAATGTAAGCTATGAGATTCCAAATACAATTGAATACACAGATTACTTCTTGAATGTATGTGATGTAAATAATTTCTGTCCGGTTCTCTGGTCAACAGGAAACTCATATGACAAGACTACCCTTACCATGATTTCAGAAGCACAGACCGAACTCTTCACTTCACGTTGCTATGCAGAGGAATTGGCTGCCGGCGATTCATATCTTGAAGCAGTTAAGAAAGAGATGGAAGAAGTGGCTGCTGCAGCTCCTGAACACTGGGAGGGTCAGGAAGTATATGCACCGGGAACCCCTGTTGCATGGATTATGTGGAATGGTGGTGCCGGAACCTATAGTGTAGGTGATAAGTTTAATGCTGCCGACAATACAGAGGGAATTACAGCTACTAACGTAGTTGTTGATGGCGAAGGTGAATATTCAGTAAGCCTTGACTTTGCAGGCGGTAATAACGGACTTACATTTGCCGCTCTTGCAATTGCAGACGGAGAAGTCTTGTATCCGGGTGTAATCATCAATATTAAGGAAGTTACACTTGATGGCACTGCTGTACCGTTTGAAAATTATTATACCTGCTCAGACGATGGAAAATGTACAAGAGTTAATATTTACAACGGATGGTGCGGT
>CAMAKT010000212.1 GCA_945836135.1 uncultured Clostridia bacterium
GTGTTCGGAATATTGTCAAGTGTTATTGTGGCGGAGCTTATTGGCGTCATCGTGTATGCCTTTGCACCTTGGCTTCTGCGCTTCTTCGTAAATGCGGATGAGGCCGTGGCTATAGGACAGGGACATGCAAGAATTATATCGCTGTTTTATTTCCTTCTGGCATTCTCCCATTGTGCGGCGGGTGTGTTAAGAGGCTGCGGCAAATCAATAGTTCCAATGATAACAATGCTTGCATTCTGGTGCGGCGTGAGAATTATCTATGTCACCACCACACTGCACTTTGTACCGAAGTTTTCGGTTATTTCATGGGCATATCCGCTGACCTGGACGCTGAGTTCGATTCTGTTTATGACATTCCTGCTTAAGTCGGACTGGGTACATGCCTTTGAAAAGAAGAAAAAGTGAGGGAATAATGAAATGAATGATAAGTATCAAAGAACTATGTATGCCTGCTTTGTGGGATATATTGTACAGGCGGTGGTCAACAATTTTGCTCCGCTTCTGTTTTTGACATTTGAAAAGACGTATAATATACCTCTTAGCCGGATTACAATGCTGATAACGATTAATTTCGGAGTACAACTTCTGGTTGACCTGCTGTCCACTAAATTTGTGGATAGAATCGGGTACAAGGTGTCCATTGTGAGTGCCCATATTTTTTCCGCTGCGGGACTTTTAGGGCTTGCCGTGCTTCCGTCGATTATGCCGGATGCTTATACAGGTCTTGTAATTGCAGTGGTAATATATGCTGTGGGAGGCGGTCTTATAGAGGTGCTGGTAAGCCCGATTATGGAGAGCTGTCCGACGAAGAATAAGGAGAAGGCAATGAGTCTTCTGCACTCCTTCTACTGCTGGGGGCATATGGGTGTTGTGCTTTTTTCAACTTTATTTTTCAAGGTATTCGGCATAGAGAACTGGAAAATCTTAACCCTGCTGTGGATGCTTGTGCCAATCGCCAATGCTTTTGTATATGCAGGAGCACCAATAGCACCCTTGGTTGAGGAGGGCGAGAAGGGGCTGCCGCTTAAGGCACTGCTCACAAACAAAGTATTCTGGCTTCTCATGTTGATGATGCTGTGCGCCGGAGCCAGTGAACTGGCGATAAGCCAGTGGGCTTCCACCTTTGCAGAGAAGGGTCTGGGAGTCAGCAAGGCTGTGGGAGATCTGGCAGGTCCCATGGCTTTTGCCCTGCTTATGGGTACGTCCCGCGCCTTCTATGGCAAATTCGGAGACAAAATCAATTTAAGCCGGTTCATGATGCTGAGCAGTCTGCTCTGTATTGCCTCATATCTGTGCATATCATTATCACCGTCACCTGTCACATCCTTAATCGGCTGCGCGGTATGCGGCCTTTCCGTAGGTATAATGTGGCCGGGAACCTTCAGCATGGCATCTGCTTGTATGAGAAACGGAGGAACCGCCCTTTTTGCCCTTTTGGCACTGGCAGGGGATATGGGCTGTTCGTCGGGGCCCACGGTGGCAGGAATGGTGTCCAGCATGGCTTCGGATGACCTGAAAAAGGGAATACTGGCGGCAATAGTATTTCCGGTGCTGATGCTGCTCGGCATCGCTGCGGTGAAGATGGAGAAGAAAGGAAGGTCTGACAAATGATTTTCGGCGTGGATTACTACCCTGAGCACTGGGACAGGTCAGAGTGGGAGGCTCAGGCGAAGCTCATGAAAGAGGGCGGCTTTAATACGGTCAGAATGGGGGAATTCGGATGGAAGCTGATGGAGCCGGAGGAGGGAAAATTTGATTTTACATGGCTTGATGATGCCATAGAGGTGCTCTCAAAGGCGGGCATTAAGGTTATTTTGGGAACTCCCACGGCAGCGCCGCCCCAGTGGCTTGTGAAGAAGTATGATGTTCTTGAGCGTGACCGATATGGGCGTATTAAGGAATGGGGCTCAAGACGTGAGTGTTGTGCCAATAGCAGGGATTATATCAATAAATCAATGATTATTGTCGAAGAAATGGCAAAGCATTACATAAACAATAATAATGTAATCGGGTGGCAGATAGACAACGAGTTTGGCTGCCATGGAAGTACAAGATGTTATTGTGAAAGCTGCAGGAGGGAGTTTGGGAAGTGGCTTAAGAAGAAATACGGAAGTATAGAGAAGCTTAACAGAACATGGGGCAACGTGTTCTGGAGCCTTGGTTATGATTCTTTTGAGGATGTAATTCTGCCTGCTTATAATTCCTGTGAGGGAGAATGTAATCCTAACTTTGCCCATAATCCAAGTCTTGATTTGGAGTATAGGAGATTCGCATCGGATTCATGGGTGAAGTATCAGAACATGCAGGTTGACATAATCAAAAAATACAGTAATCTGCCTGTGACACACAATTTTATGGGACATTTTTCGGATATAGATTATTATAAGCTGGGAGATAAGCTTGATTATGTGTCGTGGGATAACTATCCCGATAACCAGTGGGGCAGCTCGGAGTACAGCTATGTTTCCATGGCACATGAAAATATGAGGGGTATCAAGAATGAGAACTTTGTGGTTATGGAAGAGCAGGCGGGACCTTGCGGATGGGATATGGTAGGCAGCACACCGCGTCCGGGACAACTCAGGCTATGGACATACCAGGCTATCGCCCACGGTGCAGAAGGCATTATGTATTTCCGTTTCAGAACGGCTCTTTTCGGAATGGAGCAGTACTGGTACGGCGTTCTTGACCATGATGGCGTGCCACGCAGGAGATTTTATGAAGTCAAACAGACAGGGGATGAACTTAGACGTCTGGAAAAGTACATTGTCGGCAGGGAAAATTCATACGATGCTCTCATTTACAAATCCTATGATGATGTATGGGCGCATGAGATAAAGCGCCATAGGGCAGGCTTCGACTACAGAAATCTTCTTTATGCATATTACAAGGCAAATGCAGCGCTTAATGTGAACACTGCGGTATCATACTCCGATTATGAAAAATACAAGGTCGTGTATATGCCGGCTTGCAATATCGTGACTGAGGAACAGACAGAGCGTATCAGTGATTATGTGAAAAATGGCGGTACTCTTGTGCTGACCTTCAGGAGCGGCACCCGTGATGAGTACAATAATGTTAGACCTATGGCTGTGCCGGGATTGTTTGCGGATATGGCAGGAATTGAGGTTGAGGAATTTGATACTCCGAGAACCGAGGTAAGGGTTACAGGTAAGATAAGCGGACAGGCGAAATTGTGGTGTGATATTATAAGACCTTATTCTGCAGAAGTAATATCCGTTTATGACAGTGAATACTACAAGGGAAATGCTGCAATAACCCTTAACAGGTATGGAAATGGCAGGGTGTACTACATAGGCTGTGATCTGGATGAGGCGGCCATGGAAGCACTGGTCGAATATATTTCAGAGGGAAGTGGAATCCATACGGTTAAGCTTCCTGCCGGAGTTGAATTGGTAAGACGCGGTGAATGTGCATTCCTTCTTAATCACAACGAGAGTGAAGTGGAGTTTGAGATAGAAGGCGTTAATGCATTGACGGGAAAAGTCTTTGATGGCAGGCTCGAAGGGTATGGAGCTTATGTGCTGATAAGTAATGAATTGATATGAATATATGCGTATACGAAAGAAATACAAAACAAGGAAAAAGATTGAGTAAAAATAGTATAAAATAATATACAATTAAACGCAACTATGATATAATTATCATGTTACCGTCTCCTACACTGGGAACAGGGAGGAGGTGCATCAATGGAACTGATGATTACTTTCATCCTCTCTGTTATGGCAAGTGTAATTGCATATTACATATGTAAATGGCTCGATGGAGAGGTGTGAATGGTAATGGGCCTGATGGCATGGTTCAGCCATTTAAAATAACTGGAAAAGAACACCCACGAGCTGGACCTCGTGGGTGTTCGTTTTGTGCATCAATGGATGCTGATTACTTTTATCCATAAGTACTATAACACATTTCTCTTTGCATTTCAACATTTCTTTTATCAAATCTGCATCGATGGATGCGGTATTTATCAGGCTATATAATCTTTATGATAATCGTCACAGCACCGAGAATTACCAGAACTACGCCTACTACATGGTTCAGTTTCCTGATTTCGCAGCGATTTGCGAACCTGGCTGAGGTTAAGGCACCAGTCAGACAGGCAAGGACGGTGAGGGCTGCGGGAAGAATTCCGCCACCACTTCCTGTGAAACCGCAGACCCAGCCGATGCCGCATCCGAGGACCATTGCAAGCAGAGTCTTTTTGCGGGAGAGTGCATTTCTTTCTGTGGCATCCGCGCCACTGGTGATTGGCTTGAAAAGAAACTTGATGCCAAGAAAGATTGTGGTTGCCATGGAGATATAGCCAAGTCCGTCAGGCTGTGCCTGGCTGAACAGATAACCGCAGTAGCTTCCGATAACCGCACCGGCAAAAGCAGTGATTGTGACGAGACC
>CAMAKT010000213.1 GCA_945836135.1 uncultured Clostridia bacterium
GCAGAGGGAGCCGGAAGCAAAGAACAATATGTCTCTACTCCTGAATTTATACTCTTGGATATATCACGCAATCCATTACAGGGAGGAAGTAAAGGAACATACTGCGCGGCTTTTGTTAAGGAAAATAAAGTGCATACAGTAATTCATTATTTGAATGGTTCGGGAACCTTTGCCGTCATGACGGATATTGACACAGGAGAATACAGTACTGAAAGAATCGATTATGTTGATTCTTACTATGATGCGATGAATGGCTTTGCGTCCTATGACAGAATGAATAATATACTGTATCTTTATGACAATTATTGGAAGCTTGCGGGAAGCGTGGAGCTTGGCAGTATTGTGAAGGATGTAACGAATAATGGATTGACATTTTCATGTAATGACATTGTGGTGGACAATGAGGGGAATATAGCGGTTGCAGGCGGTAATGTGATACTTCTTTTTGACAGTGAATACAACCTGTTGAGGAACATAAGGGTTCCGAATTATATAGAGAATGTACAGGAGCTGATGGTTACGCAGTCGGGAAGCTGGTATGTGAGTGGCAGCCGGGGAACGAACATCTATATGCTGGATATGGAACATGGAGAGGTCGGTGCAGAACTTGAGGTTACATACGATATACGCTCCTGGGGCAATAAGGTGCCCGGTATTTATGAAGATGGGTTTTATTATTGCGGTCATGATTACATATACCGGTATGATGAGAAAACAGGCGGGTTTGAGACGATGTTCTGCCCTTCGGATTATGGAATTAACGCAGACTATAATTCTGCATTTTATGTGGATGCGGAGGGTGTTCTGTACATAGGAAATAAGCTTGATGATGATGGCACAGCCATCAGTTATGAAGTGGCGAGGGCAGAGAAAAGACCTGCATCGGAAGTGAAGAAGAGAACTGAGCTTGTGCTGGGCTGCATATCATGGGCGAACCAGCAGGATCGGTTGCCTGTTTTGCAGTTCAATAAATACAATCAGGACTATTATGTCACGGTAAAAGACTATTATAGTACCAGTGATGACCTCGATACAGCCAGACAGAATTTCTATAACGATTTGATTACAGGTAAGGGAGCAGACCTTTTCTGGATTTCCTATGGCAGCAGTATTATTGATGTAGCCAATCTGGGTAAAAAGGGTATTCTGCTGGACTTGTATGAGTTAATGGATGCTGACGAGGAAGTGGACAGGGATGATTTTATACCGAATATGCTCAAACAGATGGAATACGAGGACGGGAAACTGTATGCCATATATTTTCAGCCTATGCTTAATTACTTTGCGGGAAAATCGTCGGTGTTCGATGGATATGAGCAGTGGGATTACAGGACGCTCCTTGATATTATGCAGGACCATCCTGATTCACAGCTTATAGTACAATTACCGAGAGAAAGTGTTATGCATAGATTCCTATGGTATTCAATGGGTAATTTTTATAATGTGGAGACCGGGGAATGTTTCTTTGACTCGGATGAATTTAAGGCAATGCTGCAGATTTTATCAACGATTCCTGAAAATATGGACTACGCGGTGCTTGATTCGTTGCCGCAAATGCTTGATAATGAGAAGGTACTCATGTATTATGGCTCAGCCAGTTCTTTTCCGCCGAAAAATATAGCCGATTACTTTGGAAAAAATGAAGTGACTTATCTTGGTGTTCCGTCATCAGGGGGAGCTGCACAGATTGAATTTTGGATGGGAATAGCAATCAATGCACAGTCACCGAACATACAGGCAGCCTGGGAGTTCGTCAAATGCTATTTTGATAAGGAGTATCAGAATGGAATCAATCTTCCGATAACCAGGGAGTATCTTGAATATGAAATAAAAAACGATGGTAAGGATATGAGGGAAGAGCAGGTACAGACAGTATATTATCTGATTGATAATGCCGTCGGTAAAAGATACTATAATGAGGATATATATAACATAATTGAGGAGGAAGTGCAGGGGTACTTTGCAGGAGCAAAGAGCCTTGACGATACCGCTGCCAATATACAGAACAGGGTGCAGCTTTACATTGATGAGAAACGATAAAGCAAACGAGGGGGGAATGATATGTTCAAAAAAAACAATCTAATTAATACTTTCTGTTTAATAATCATTGCAGTGCTTATTACAGGCTGCTCAGGCAAAAATGGAAACAATACCAATAGTTCCGGCAACGGAGGCGTAGTTAATGATGCCGGGGATGAGAGTGAATATGTCTACGCACCAGCCTTTTCGGAGTATAAGATTTTGCTGACGGAGGACGGCAGTACGGCTGATACATCCATCAATATTGCAGCAAGCTTTTTAAATGATAATGTTTATTATGTGATAGAATGGGGGTATGCGGGAAATGACGGTTTCAAGGCATTTGTCAGCATGACTAATCTTGAGAGCGGGGAACATTGCATAAAGGATATAAATTTTGCTGAGAAATATATTGTCATGAATGAGGGATTTGCCGGGTATGATGTCGAGAATGACACTATATCTATGTACGATAATAATGCTGAGCTTATTAATACAGTGGATATAAAAAATATTGTGGAAGCTGTGGAGACTGATACAGGAGCAGCCTTTTACTGCAATGATATTGTGGTGGATGGCGAAGGACGGATAGGCATAGCGGGAGAATGTGCTGTGCTCATACTTGACAGTGACGGAGGGCTGCTGCAAAGCATCGCACTTCCTGAAAATGTCCATAGTGCAAGACAGCTTATATTGACCAGGGAGGGAAACTGGTATGCTGTGTGTGATGTGCCGCATAATGGTTCCTTTATATGTAAGCTGGATGTCGAGCATGGAACCTTTGGTGAGTGGCTTGAAGCCGGTGAAATGGGGTATGCGGTTGGCAGGTACAGAATGTACACGCTTGAGGAGGGCGGCTTTTATTTGGTGGCGGGAAGCTATATATACCGGTATGATGAGGAGAAGAACGGATTTGAGAGGATACTGTGTCTGAGAGATTACGGAATAGAATTTGACCGGTACAATACTTCTACGGATATTGGTGAGGGTAATGTTTTTTATATAGGAAATATCAGTGCGGATAAGAATGCGGCAACTGCGGAATATGAGCTTGCAAAGCTTGAAAAAAAGCATTCTTCAGAGATACCGGACAGGCAGGAGATTGTCCTTGGATGCTTTCATGAGCCTTCAGCTTATGATGATGAGAGAAAGGCTATTCTGAAATTTAATAAATATAACCCTGATTATTATGTTACGGTTAAAAGCTATAATACAGGCGGTGATGGCTATGATACCTCCATGCAGACCCTGTACAATGATTTAATCACGGGAAACGGACCTGATATTTTCCTTGTAGATTCCAATAATTATGATTTTGATATCCCAGGGCTTGGCAGGAAGGGGATTCTGGTAAATCTGTATGACCTGATGGATAAGGATTCTGAACTTCATAAAGATGAATTTATCCCGAGTGTGTTGAAGGGAATGGAGCAGGAGGATGGTAAGCTGTACTGGATAACCCCATCCTTTACGATGTATTACAATGTGGGCAAGACAGCGCTGCTTGGAGAATATGAACCATGGAATTATGAGGCACAGCTAAGACTTATGGAGGCATATCCGGAAGCACAGCTTTATGACATCGAGCTTAGAGGCAGTGTTCTGGGCAGCCTTATGTATTCAATGGGAAACTTTTATGATGAAGAAACGGGAGAGTGCCGCTTTGATACGGAGGAATTCAAGGCACTGCTTAAGGTGGCTGCCGCGATGCCTGAGAGTTGGGATTACAGTCTGTGGGAGGATATGCCCGCACATATAAAAAATGATGATGTTCTAATCTACACAGGAAGCATTATGGAGCCCTACGATATAGAATGGGTTGAGGCTCTTTTTGGCAGTGAGGATGTCACATACACAGGATATCCGGCTTCGGACGGAAAAGCAGTGATAAGCTATTTTACGAAGGGCTTTTCAATCAACGCCCAGTCTGGGAATGTGGACGGTGCATGGGAGTTCTTAAAACAATATTTTGCGGAGGACTATCAGTCGGACAGGCAGATGCCCGTGATTAAAGAGTATTTCGATAAGTCTGTTGAGGAAGCGAAATGCTATGACCCCGGGAAAAATAAATCAAATTTATTCCAAAATGGTATGAATATATGGAAGAACCCCATTACTGACGAGCAGGCAAAGACAATATATGAACTGTTAGACAATGCGGTTGGAAAGGATAACTTCAATTATGATATTTACAAGATAATTGTGGAGGAGGCACAGGGGTATTTTGCGGGGGATAAAGGGCTTGATGATACTGTTTCTGTAATACAGGACAGGGTGCAGCTCTACATTGATGAGATGCGTTGAAACAGAGTATGCGCTGCATGCTCACCATCCAGCGGTGCTATTCGCATTCCGCTACGCTACATGCTCATATCGCGC